>JAIPJC010000125.1 GCA_021734345.1 Kiritimatiellales bacterium
GGGTGACGACCACCACGGTTAGTTCCTTGTTCAACTCTTGCAGCAAGTCGTAAAGCTCGCGCTCCACATAATCGTCGAGGCTCGAGGTTGGTTCGTCGAGCAGCAGCAGCTTCGGGCCGGAAACGAGCGCCCGGGCAATCAGTACGCGCTGGCTTTGTCCGCCGGACAGCGAGGCCATGGGCCGGTTGTGCAGTTGTTCAAGACCGACCCGTGCCAGCATATCGCGTGCGGCGGTTCGGTCGGCGCGGGTGTAGAACCCGAACCCGCGCGTCTTGCCGAGCCGCCCCATCAGCACGACATCGAGCGCGGTGACCGGAAACTTTGAATCGAGATTGGCGTGCTGCGGCAGGTAGCCGATCCATTTTCTGCCAAGGACGGGAGCTTTGCCGAAAACAGAGACGGTACCGGCCTGCGGTTCAAGCAGACCGAGCAACAGTTTGAGCAGGGTGGTTTTGCCGCCGCCGTTGGGGCCAACGATGCAGACGAATTCCTTGTCTTCGATCGACAGGCACGCTTGTTCCAGCACGGAAATCCGGCCGTAGGCAAAGTCGAGGTTTTCAATCTGGATGGGAGGTGTTGTCATCGCTATGGCCTAGTTCCTGTTGCCAAGTGCCTGCTCGATACTGTCCGCGATTAGCCGCAGGTTGGCAATACTATCTTCCGCCAGCGGATCGAGCTGAACCACGGCTCCATCGATGGCTTCGGCCATCGCCCGGGCGCTTTCGGACGGGAACTGCTTCTGTACAAAAACCACCTTCACGCCGTCGGCTTTGGCGTGTTCGATCAGCGCCACCAGCTGGCGCGGCGACGGTGCCTTGCCATCGAGTTCGACCGGGATCTGTTCCAGTCCGTAGGCGGCGGCGAAATAGCCGAACGAAGGATGGAACACATAGAACCGGCTACCTTTGAAGGGGCGCAGTTTTTCGCGGATATCCGTGTCAAGGGCGCTGAGTTCGGCTGCGAGGTGCTGGTAGTTTTCAAGATAGATCGCGGCGTGGACGGGATCTATCTTTGCCAAGGCCGCTAAAATGTAATGTGCAATGGCCACGTCGTTCAACGGGCTCAACCAGATGTGCGGATCTTTTCCGCCATGGTCGTGCTCTTCGGCTTCGTCGTGGTCGTGTTCATCCATCATCTCCAGCAGAGCGATGCCGGCCTGGGTTTCAATGATGGGCAGGTCGGGATAGAGCGGAACGATCTTTTTAAGCAGGTGTTTTTCGAACGGAACGCCAATGGTCAACAAAGCATCCGCGTCGCCCAGCCGCGCGAGTTGCCGGGCGGTCGGCTCGTAGGCATGGGGCGACTGCCCCGCACCAACCAGCGTGCGGATTTCAACCAGATCGCCGGCAATCGCCTTGGCCAGACCGGCTTGCGGCAGGATGCTCACAAAGAGCAGCGGACGATCCGAAGCAGGGGATTTCTGCTTTTCCGAACAACCAAAAAGCAGCAGCGCCGCCAAAATATATAGGGAACCTTTCATGGCCGCAATTGATTGCCTATCCCTCGCCGAAAGACAACAACTCTTTGCGCAATTCGGCGGTTGGCGCGGTAATCCGGATCCGTTTGTTGCGGCCCGTCTCGCCGGACAGGATTTCGATATTGCCGCGCGGGATTTTCCAATGCTTGGAAAGGAACTTCACGAGATAGGCGTTGGCCTTGCCCTCGACCGGTGGCGCCTGGATCCGCACCTTCAGCGCATCGCCCATCAGCCCCTGGATCGAATCCTTCGATGCGCGTGGAATGACGCGCACATTCAGAATCAGGCAACCTTCTTTTTCTTCAAAACAGGACATGTGCGAATTTTCGTCAAATGGGGAGAGCTAACAACGAGTGTAGGAAAGCAACGAATAAACATGAAGGGAGGCTTTTTGCGTTCGTCTAGACATAGATTACGCTGCTCTTGATGCTTTGCGCGACTTCCGCTTGCCGGATGCTTGCGAGGCCTGCCCAGGTGAGGACATCGACTGGGCGCATGACGATTTGCTCGAGCTTTTCCGCAAACTCCACAAACCGCAGTCCAATGGGACGCCCGAATTCGACAAGAACATCCAGGTCGCTATCCGCATCGGGGTGGTCGCGAGCGACCGATCCGAATATGCCGAGGGACTTGACGCCGAATTCGCCACGCAATACGGGCATCATCTGCCTAAGCAATTCAATGGTTTCCTGTCTTCCTTGCATGCGGTTAAACTATCCATGGTCCATGGATTCGTCGATGAAAAACCAAAGGAAAGAACCTGTACGGAATGACGCGCACATTCAGGTGACCTAGTCCCATAAAGCTAGACGGTTTCAAATGAGAGATATTCGGCGATCACTTTCCAATGGCTGGAATTCCTTTGTCCGTGATGCGGCCATGGGTGGAGAAGAAGGCCCATATGGCTTCGGTTGAATCGAAGTCGCGGCTGGTTTTTCCGATGATGCGTTCGGGCAGGTATTGATCCAGACCGGGGCAGGTGTGCCCACCGCCTACCACCGTGATCAAGACTACGGAGATCTTCCGGTCGGGATCGCTCCATGTTTTCCGGATTGCGGTGGTGCCATCGTTGGGATCGGTATCGGGCAGTGCTTCGACCTTGGGTTCGCCAGCCAGTTTGTCGTGCTTGAGCCAGAACCGGATGGCGTCGTCGGTCGGGATTACCTTGCCGCGACTCTTGGGGGTTTTCAGTTTGGCGAGCACCGGGAACATGGTGACGCGCACGTCGCCGCCTTGGTAGGGGACGAACGGGTCGGCGGTGCCGTTGATCATCAGCACGGAGACCGGCCTGCACGGCTGGAAGCGCGAGGCCATGGCTTCGGGAATGCTGCTGATGAGCGGGGCGATGGCGGCAAAACGGTCGGCGCAGTCGATGGCAAGCCGCTGGGAAAACATGCCGCCGTTGGAGGCCCCCGAGGAAAAGACGCGGTTGGTGTCGATCCGGTATTCGCTGTAAAGGTTGTCCAACAGCTTTTTAACAAACGCGACATCATCGACTTTCGAGTCTTGTTCCCGAAACACCGTGCTGTCGCGTCCATCGTTCCAGTGCTTGTCGATGGCGTTGGGATAGCAGACGATGAAGCCATGCCTGTCGGCCAGCGGATTCCATTGGTGGTACTCCATGGCCTGTTGCGAGTTTCCACCGCCGCCATGGAATACCATGATAAGAGGAACCTCGGTTTTCCCGTCGTAGCTCTCCGGCAGGTAGAGGATATACTCACGCGTCTGCCCGTCGCTCGGGATGGATCGGTGCAGGGTTTTCCCGTCGGGGAAGACGGCGGATTGCAGGCCCATCAGGAGGATCAAGATGCGGGTTGATCGTTGCATGTCAAAAAGGTTAGTTGGCCAGCATCGACCACTCTTCGAGGGAGGGATCGAGGTAGGCCTGTTCGAGGAGTTCCTTTGCCCAGTGCTCATCGATCTTGGCGAGTCGGCGGAGGATGCGGACGGACATGACCTGCACGGCGGGCACTTCGGAGTAGAGGGCGTTGTTGAGGCAGCGCCAATGGGAGGGGATCATGTTCTTGGGTTCGGTGATCTGCCGGCGGCAACCATCGCAAATGAAGACGCAGCCATCGCTGAAGGGTTCCTCTTCGGGTGGCGGAAGTTCATAGACCTCCAGCTTGACGCCGTGCTTGTCGCACAGTTCGCAACGGGAGCGGGACCTGCGAACGAGATCCTTCGCGAAGCGCGAAAGCATGTTCTGCCGATGGAACTTTCCCTGGAACCCCGTAGACATTTATGCATCCCCTTGTAAAACGAGGATTAACATAGGGGAAATTTCCCCAATGTCTGGAAAAAAAACAAAGATTCTGGAGAGGTGGGAAGATGCGGACTTCTGCGATTTCTTAGTGATGGGCTAGATGGAGATCACTTCCATGAGAACTTTTTCAAGCTCTCGGACGGAGGATTGGATGTCGTACTTGCCTTTCACCATGGCTTTCGCGGCACTACCCATGGCGCGTCCCAACAGTTCGTCGCCGAGCAGCCACCCGATGGATTCGGCCGTCAGCCCGGGGGTGTCGGCGATGAAGCAGTTGACGCCGTTCTGCGCCGGGATGCCGGCGACGCCCAACGAGGTGGAAACGACCGGCAGTCCGGAAGCCATCGCCTCGAGGACTTTGATGCGCAGTCCGGAACCCAGCCGCATGGGGTTGGTGAAGATGCTGGCCTGTTCACGGTACGGGCGGAGATCGTCCACCGCGCCGGTCACGATGATGCGGTTGCTGGGTTTGCCCAGTTGCTTGAGTTCGTGGCTTGCGCCGGCGCCCACGAAATAGAGAGAGAGGTCTGGATGCGTTTTCATGACGAGGGGCCACACCTCATGCGCAAACCACAACGCGCCGTCGTTGTTCGATTTGTCGGAAAAGTAGCCGCACATCAAGACGATGGGCGGACCTTCTTTTTTTTGCACATCCCGGTCGAGATACCCGAAGTCGATGCCGGGCGTAATAACGGCGACCGGCAGTTCCGGCGCGTGGTTGAGCAGGCTGAAGCGATCCTCGGCCGTGAGAGTCAGGATCAGGTCCATCGAGCTGTACATTTCGAATTCATATTTTTCCAGCGGCTTGATCTGCTCGGCGCTTTTCAGCCTGAGCATGAGGGGAACGCCCTTGGTTTCGGCATATTTGCTGAACGAGGTCGTCAGACAGCGGTGGCACGAGACGATTTTCCGGACGGCGGAAAGGTAGGGGTTGCGGTAGAGATACATGCCCATTTCGCTGAACTCGGCGATCACCACATCGTATTTGGTACGTTCGACCATGTCCCCGATGATGCGCATCATGTCGGGGGAATAGTTCTTCCAGAAGATGGCGGGCAGGGTGGCGCTCATGTAGTCGCGGAAGGCGCGTACCAGCAGGTTGCGGCCCTTGGTCGGTACGGTTTCGAGCTCATGCACCAGTGCGCGGACATCGGGAATGAAAGGCTCCTTGTCGGGGCTAACGAACGCGGCCAGGCCGACCTGGTGCCCCTGGTCGATCAGCAACCTCATGCGCTGGTAGATGAGCCGGTGTCCGCCTGCAACGTTTTCGTGCGGCAGCTGGTTGGCAAGGAATAGGATTTTCATGCGGGGCAACATATCCGATCGGGCGGGGCAGTTACACGCAAAAAACAGTTGCGGTTGTTTTCCAATCCTTGGATAATGCCGAACGTCTTAAGAGCGGCTGAAACCGGTGTTCCAGCCATTGGAAAACACAACAGGAGGATTGAGATGAAACGCACAGCCTTTACCCTTTTAGCCCTGACGGTCTGCATCGGCATTTCGGGGTGCCGCTCCAAGCCGAAGATGGATTCGGACAAATCGATGTTCGACTACATGCAGGAAGAAGTCGCCAAGATTACCGAAAAGGGCGGCATGGCCTCCGTCGGTATCGGCGAATCCCGCAACACCCAACTGGCCATCACCAAAGCCAAGGTCGAAGCCCGCAAGAACCTGGCCCAGGCGGTTCAAGTGAAGATAGAGAACCTAGAAAAGGCCTTTGTCGAAGAAGTCGGCGAAGCCAAGGGTTCCGAAATGAACGAACTCTTCAGCTCGGCCACCAAGCAGATCACCTCCCAAACCCTGCAGGGCACGGTGCCGAAGATGCAGAAGTATGAAACCAACGACGGCGTCACCACGGCCTACATCCTGATGGTGCTCAATCCCGCCCTCGTCGACGAATCGCTCAAGAACAACGGCGCAAAGCACCTCTACGAACGCTTCCGCGCCTCCAAGGCCTTCGACGAGCTCGACAAGGAGATCAAGCAGTACGAGGAATCCGAACGCGCCGGCGTGCTCGGCATGTAGATCCACACAAACCACGATTACGCAAAACGGGGCTTGAATTGAACATTCAAGCCCCGTTTTATATGCGCCATGAAAATCCTAGGCATTGAAACCTCTTGCGATGAAACCGCGGCCGCCGTTGTTGAAAACGGGCGCACCGTGCTTTCCAACGCGGTCTATTCGCAAATTGCCAAGCACCGCCCATACGGCGGTGTCGTGCCGGAAATCGCCTCGCGCAACCATGTCAAAAAACTGCCCGGCATCATCGAAGAGGCGCTCAAGGATGCCGGCGAAACCTATGAGTCCATCGACGCGCTTGCCGTCACCTACGGACCCGGACTGGCCAGCTCGTTGCTGATTGGTTTCACCGCCGCGAAGACCCTTGCGCTGCGCCTCGGCAAGCCGCTCATCGGCGTCAATCACCACGAAGGCCACCTGCACTCCATCTTCATGAAGCCCGATGCCCCCGCGCCGGAAGACGTTTTTCCCATGCTTGGACTTTTGGTTTCCGGCGGCGACAGCAGCCTCGTGCTGATGCGCGAAACCGGAAAATATGAATTGCTCGGCAGCACCATCGACGATGCTGCCGGCGAGGCGCTCGACAAGGCCGCCGCCGTGCTCAACCTCGGCTATCCCGGCGGTCCCATCATCCAGAAAACCGCCGAGGGCGGCAATCCCGACGCCATCCGCTTTCCGCGCGGGCTCGACCAGTCCGACCGCGGCAAGTGGATCTATAAATACGACCGCGACCTCTGCTTTAGTTTCAGCGGTCTCAAGACCTCTTTGCTCACCCATGTCAAGAATCTCGACCACACACCCGAAGGCGACGAGCTACGCGATATTTCCGCCAGCTATCAGGAAGCCATCTGCGATGCGCTCATCATCCGCGTCGAACGCGCGCTCGAAAAGTTTCCTGTGAAAAGCTTTGCCTGCGCGGGCGGGGTTTCGATGAACAAGGTCCTGCGCGAAAAACTAGTGAAGCTTTCCGAAGCCACCGGCGTTCCACTACTGCTCTGCCCTCCGGCCTACTGCACCGACAACGCGGCCATGATCGCCGGCGCGGCCTACGAAAAAGTACGCCTCGGCCTCCGCGGCGCAGAGCCCGGTGACGTCAATCCCAACCTGCGGCTGGCAGATTGGGTATAGGGAAACTCAGCCGCGATATCCGGATGCCTTGACGAGGGAGAAGAAGCGGTCTTCGTATTTTTCCCACAGGCCGTTTTGCTTGAGCCGTTCCGCGAGGGCGTTGATCTTCGATGGATCGCGCGAGGCTTCCAAAAAACCACGCTCGATGCTTTCCGAAAGGCTGTGCTGCATGGCGGCAGCCTGATGGCGGATGTCCTGTATGTTGCCCTTGGCGGAGTGTTGCACCAGGTCGACCATGAGCTTGAGCAGGCAGACCTGCCATGGATCGTCGACGCCGATCAGGATAGCGCTGAGCGGATCATCCTTGGCTTTGACTTCAGTCTTCACCCGGTCCAGCACATTGGCAAGCTGGTCGGTCACGATGTGTTCCTTTATCTCCTGCTTTTGGATGCGGAAGCCATACTGGAGAATCCGTAGATCGCCACCATGTTTCGCCAGCCAGTCGGCATAGTTCTTCGCATCCTGTCCAAAATCCTCGAGATCCATTTGGCCCAACGACTGGGGCGTGATGATCTCCGGCTTGAGCGCCTTGAGCTGGCCTTCGCGGATGCACACCTTGTCGACGCTGTCCATCAGTTCGCACACCATGTGGTAGTTCACGATTGTTTCGCCGAAGGTTTCCAGTCGCGTGGTCGGCGTCGTCACCAGTTCGGTGTTGTTGACGGCATA
The DNA here is from genome assembly GCA_021734345.1 of Kiritimatiellales bacterium. Classification (GTDB taxonomy): domain Bacteria; phylum Verrucomicrobiota; class Kiritimatiellia; order Kiritimatiellales; family Pontiellaceae; genus Pontiella. The sequence continues at coordinate 7,560 of JAIPJC010000125.1, forward strand.
CCAAAAATCGAATTGTTTTTTTGAATCCATGATAAACGTGATGAGTGAAACGTGAGGCGTGACGGGAAAATCACGCCTCACGTTTCACTCATCATTCCTTACTTCATATCTTTTTCATTTTCCTGGTAGTCGGCGAATTTCATCGAGACCACCTTGGAGATGCCGCGCGTCTGCATGGTTACTCCATAGATCACATCGGCCGCCGCAATGGTCTGGCGGCTGTGGGTGATGATGATGAACTGCGACTGCCGCAGGAATTCCTTGAGCGCATCGACGAAGCGGTTGATGTTGGCATCGTCGAGCGCGGCATCGAGCTCGTCGAGCACGCAGAAGGGACTGGGCTTGACGAGGAAGAGTGAGAATAGCAGGGCGACCGCCGTCATGGTGCGCTCGCCACCGGAGAGCAGCGAAATGGTCTGAAGCTTTTTGCCGGGCGGGCGGGCAATGATCTCGATGCCGGATTCGAGCACGTCTTCGTCGTCGGTCAAAACCAGTTTGGCCGATCCACCACCGAAGAGTTTCGTGAACATTTGTTCAAAGTGCGCGTTCACCTTGTCGAACGTTTCCTTGAACATGTCGGTGGTGGTGGCATTGATCGTCTTGATCATGTCGAGCAGCTGCTGTTTGGCGGCCACCAGGTCGTCCTGCTGCTTGTTCAGGAAGGCGAAGCGCTCCTCGAGTTCGGCGTGTTCCTCGATGGCGACGAGGTTGACGGGGCCGAGTGCTTCGAGTTTTGCCAGGATTTCGGCCACGCGGGTTTCGATTATTTCGCGATCCGGTATTTCGTCGTTTTCCCAGCGCGGCGCTTCGGTTTCCGCCAGCTCCTCCTTGGTGATGTGGTAGGTTCCGGTGACCCGTTCGAGCGCATTGTCGTGGCGCATCTTGTATTCGGCGCGCTGCACCTCGAATTCCGATTTCCTGTTCAGCTGGCTCTCCATCGAATCGCGCAGTCCGCGCAACCGGTTTTCGGCGGTCGTGAGGATGCGGATCGTCTCTTCGCGGCGCGCGCGCTCTGTTTCCAAAGTTTGGGAGGTTTCCTGCAGGCGCAGTTCGAGCGGCTCGATCTTGGCGGTTTCGTCCTCGATGGCCGCCTTGAGGCCTTCGATGCGCTGGTTGTAGGAGTCGACGCCGTTGGTGCGTTCGGCAATCAATTCGCCCAGCTCGCGGATGCGCGCCTCCATGGGTTGCTTTCGATTGATCAAATGCTCCAGGGCCTGGGATTTCTGCGAGTAGACGATGCGATGCTCGGAGGTGATCGATAGGGCATCGGAGCGGCGCTCTTCGATTTCGCCCAGCGCCGTGGTCTGCTCGCCGATCTGCGTGCGGACGTTGGCTTGCCGGTTGCGCACTTCCTGGACTTCGCTGGCGAGGCGGGCACGCAGCTCCACCCCTTTGCTTTCGCGTTCGGTCAGGTTGTTGAGTTCGAAGGTAACGGTTTCGACGCGGTCGCGCGCGGAGGCGGTTTCGCGGACGATTACTTGCCGCTCGCCTTCCTGCAACGCCAGTTCGCGGCGGAACTCTTCGAGCATCTGGCGCGCACCAGCGATGGCCTCGGCGATGCCGGACTCTTCGCCGCGCAGGGTTGCGAGTTTTTCTTCCAGCTTTTGGGCCGTTGCTTCGAGTCCGCCGATGGCTTCCTGCAACTGCTCGCGCAACTGGTGGCGGGCGAGGGGACTCTTGTCCTCGGTGCCGGGCATCCACAGTTCGGAGCTTCCACTTCCCGACACGATGGTGCCGTTCTGCGAAACCACCACGGTATCGGCCGACAGGATATCGGGGATTTCCAGTTCGGAGCCGACCACGCGAATATTCCAGAACAGGCGGCGCACGAGCGGTGCGATGTTTTCATTGAAGGCGATGCACTCGAGCAATCCCTTGCCGATGTGCGACGAGGTGTCGAGCGGAACCTCGTCCTTGGTGGCGGCCACGCTCAGCAGCCGCACGCTGCCGGCCTCCTGGCCGCGGAGCCAGGCGAGGGCTTCGCGGGCGTAGGCTTCGTCCCGCACGACGATGGCGTCGATGCACGGGCGCAGGATGGCTTCGAGCGCGGACTGGTGTTCCGGCGACGTCTTGAGCTGCTCGGCCAGCGGCCCGATGATGCCGGCGCGGTCGGGTGTAAAGTCGGCCGGCGGATCGAGCAGCATTTGCGCGCCGGGCGGGAAGCCCTCCTGCCGGGCTTCGCCGCCGGAAAGCATTTCGAACTGCGCGCGCTTGGCGGCAATCGATTTGTAGGTGTCGTTGAGCAGTTTTTCCTGCTCGACGATCAATTCCTTGCGGCCGCCGCGTTCCCCGTTGAGGTGGTTGAGCGTCTGGGCCTGCTCGGCCACTTTCGCCGAAAGGGTTTCC
>JAIPJC010000126.1 GCA_021734345.1 Kiritimatiellales bacterium
GTTTTCGCCAGAAGCCTTGATTTCCTCAAGGTATTCAGGGAAGGGTCCCCACACGGTCACGTCGTGGCCATTGCGCTCCAGCACCATGGCCAGAGCCGTTCCCCATCCGCCGTCGCCGATTACCGTTGTCTTCATACTTTGCCCGCTTTCTTTTTACCGAACCGGCTTTCAGTTCCGTTGAGCAGCCGCTTGATATTGGCGCGATGCAGCCAGATCACCAGTGCCGCCAACGCCGTCAGTGCAATGTTGACAACCAATCCTTGATCCTGGATCCAAACCATCGCGGCAACCACAACCGTCGCCACAATGGAGGAGAGTGAAACATAGCGGGAGACAACCATGCAGACAACCCAGCACAGGAATCCAACACCCACCGCAAGCGGTGCTATGCCGAGCAACATGCCCGCGCTGGTGGCGACGCCCTTGCCGCCTTTGAATTTGAGATAGACCGGAAAGCTGTGGCCGATGATCGCGGTAATTCCAAACAGAACCCCGTATTCGTCATCTAGTTTGCCAAGCAAGGGAAAAACAAAGGCGGGGATGAAACCCTTGAGCGCATCGAGTACGAAGGTAAAAATGCCCCACCCCTTGCCCACACAACGGAAGACGTTGGTGGCTCCGATGTTTCCACTACCCTGCTTCCGGATATCGATCCCGCGCGACTTAGCCACCAGCAGGCCAAATGGAATGGCACCGAATAGGTACGCAAGCACGGTTAAAATTACAATCGCCATAGACTCCCACCCCACATTACTTGCCGAAAAGACGTTTCCCCAGATTCTTCAACTCGTCCTTCAGTTCCTTGTTCTCCCCGACTTCCTTGACCTTCTCTCCCAGAATGTCAACGAGTACGTCGGAATTGACCGGAGAAGGCGCATTTGTATCGGAAGCCCCCCCGCCTGCCAAATCTTTCAGTACCTTCTTTGTAGCTTCGCTCCCACCGATTTCGGACACCTTTTTTCCGAGTGCGTCGACGGCGGAGGCCGCCAAATCCGCCGGTCTCTGCCCAAGCCCGGACAGCATCTTCGACAGGTCGAATTCCGGTTGTTGCAGCGGACCCTCGATCATGATGGGAAACCTAAGCGCGCTGATCGATCCCATTCCGCCAAGCTGCTTGGCGAGTTTATCTTTAAACACAATATTTTTGAGATTCAACACCACCATGGAATTTTGGAACCAACCGTCGCGACAGTGGATGTCCGGATCAAGGCCAAACGGTGCGGAGCGGATTCCGAGACGGCGATAGGCTTCGTCCATGATGCGTGGATCGATTTCGAGCACCTTGCCGGTGAGGTCGAACGACGGAGTTTGCGGATTGATGACGGGGGCGAGCCGAATCTTCAGGTCGGTGACGAAACTGGTATGGTCGTTGCCGAGTGACCCAATCACGGCGATATCGCCCCACGGAGTTGATGGATCGCGCTGCGTCGAAAGGTTGCTGCCGATCACATTCAAATCCAACGCAATGTCCAGCTGGTTGAGCTTGAGGTCGAGATAGCGGACCTGCGCCTTGCAGTGCATCACTTGAATGAGCATTTCCGGCAACGGCTTGGACTCCGGTGGAGCCGGTACCGGCGAAGGGGCTGGCGTTTCTCCTGTGCCTGGAACTTTTTCCGGGACGGGTTTTCCAATATCTGGAACCGGAGTGGCGGGTTGAGGAAGACCGGCCTGGAGCTGGTTGATATTGATCGCGCCAGCCTTGTTGCGGATCACATTGAGCAAGGCATCGGCAACCTCTATGTTTTTTACAAGAATGGTTTTGTGCCTAAGCAGCGAAGGGATGTCCACCTCCACTGCCACGCGGTCGATGGAGGCGAGGTTTTCGAGCAGGAACCCATCCGGGTTTTTAATCTCGACCGCCTTGAGATACATCACGCCGCTGGCCACATTGATCGACAATCCACCAACGCGCACATCGATTCCGGTCTCCGCCTTGACTCGCGGAAGCACCACCTCCCGCATCGCCTTGGTCAATCCATGCTGAAGGAACAGGTGCAATCCCAGCAGGATCACGAATCCCAATGCAAAAATGGTTGCCATCACTTTCAAACTTGTTTTCATACTGCCCCCAAGAAAGTCGACACAATACAGCAGTTGAGCCATAAATCCACCTTGGAATGCCTTGGGAGGACCCGGAAAAAAGGGCGGAGTTAGTTTTTGACATCGCCAAGGATAGCGGCTAACTTTCGCGATCATTTTTTGAGAAACAAATTACGGAGAACCGACCATGTCCATGCACAGCAGCTTGAAAGGCGCATCGCAAATCCGCGCCAAACGCAACGTACTGAAACGCTTCGAACGGATCGAAGTGCTGAAAAAAGAAGGCAAGTGGAAAGATGGCAACCGCGCATACGGCCTGCCGAAAACCAAGTCCGAAATTTAATCCAAACCCGATTGATTTCGAAAGCACTCTCGGCCCGGCCTAGGGTGCTTTTTTGTTATCATCCCCCTTCATCATGCCTGAACCAATCCGACTACAGAAACATCTGGCCGACTGCGGTCTGGGATCCCGCCGCTTTTGCGAAACGCTCATTACGGCGGGGCGCGTGAGTGTCGATGGGAAAACCACCACCGAACTTGGCACCAAGATCGACCCAGCCACCCAGAAAGTGGTTTGCAATGGGAAACTGATCACCAAGGAAGCCCCGGTTACGATCCTGCTCAACAAGCCACCCAAGTTCATCTGCACCTCCGACGACCCGCAAGGGCGCCCCACCGTGCTTGATCTCCTCGAAGACCTGCCGGAACGCGTCTATACCGTCGGTCGCCTCGACTTCATGAGCGAAGGGTTGATCATGGTCACCAACGACGGCGACCTTGCGCACGCCCTGATGCATCCGCGCTACCACATTGAAAAAGTCTACAAGGTTTGGATCGACCAGCCGCTCGGCTACCACCAGCTCCAGAAGATGAAGCGTGGGATTGCCAACGGCGGGGAAACCCTGCGCGTCCTCGATATTAATGAAGGAACCCACACCCGCACCGGCGTCGAGTACACCATCACCCTTGGCGAAGGGAAGAACCGGCACATCCGCCGCCTGATGGAACATTTCGAGAAAAAAGTGTTCCGCCTGATGCGCATTGCCATCGGCCCCATCCGGCTCGACGAACTGAAACCCGGTGAATGGCGCACCGCCAAGCCTGCCGAATTAAAACTACTGCGCGCGGCGATTGCGGAACGGAAAAAGGATAAAACCCGTTGATTTCCGCAGATTTTATTCCGCTAAAAAATTCTAAAAACCCCGGCTTGACTAAATCACATAAAAGGCTACCTTGTTTCTCATATTTAAACATTGAGAGCGGCGTGAGGGAACTGGCCCTGAGATCGCCCGGCAACCTGGGAATTAGTTAAGGTGCCAAGGCCAGGCTTTGCAGCGCAAAGCAACGATGTGTTCTCGCGAGAGAAAATGTTCGATGTCTTTCCTCAAAGTATTCCTTCGCCGAAGAGTGCTAATTACAACGAAAGGGAAAGACAAATGAGCAAACTAGAAACCAAATGCCTGCACGCCGGCTATGAGTCGGCAGAAGCCACCACACACGCGCATGCCGTACCGCTGTACCGCACGGCAGCCTACCGCTTCAACAGCACCGAACATGCCGCAAACCTGTTCACGCTGAAAGAGCTGGGCAACATCTACACCCGCCTGATGAACCCCACCACCGACGTGCTCGAACAGCGCATCGCAGCCCTCGAAGGCGGCGCGGCCGGTCTGGCCCTCGCTTCGGGCACGAGCGCGATTTTCTACAGCATCATCAATCTGGCAAGAGCCGGGGATGAAATCGTGGCGGCCAACAACCTCTATGGCGGAACCTACACTCAATTCAACGACATCCTGCCGTCGATGGGTATCACTGTTAAGTTCGTGGATCCCACCGATCCGCAGAACTATGCCGAGGCCATCACCGATAAGACCAAGGCTCTCTATGCCGAAACCGTCGGCAACCCGTTGCTGGACGTGGTCGACATCCAAGCCATCGCCGACATTGCGCACGCCAACGGCCTGCCGCTGATCGTCGACAGCACCTTCTCCACCCCGGCCCTCTGCCGCCCGCTGGAACACGGTGCCGACATCGTCGTCCATTCGCTGACCAAGTGGATCGGCGGACACGGCACCGCCATTGGCGGCGTGGTGGTCGACTCCGGCAAGTTCGACTGGACCACCGGCAAGCACCCGCAACTCTCCGAGAAGGAACCGAGCTACTGGAACGTCAGCTTCGCCAACGACCTCGGCGATCTTGCACCGCTCGCGTACATCCTGCGCATGCGCCTGATCCCGCTCCGCAACCTCGGTGCCTGCATCTCGCCGGACAACGCCTGGATGGCGTTGCAGGGTATTGAAACCCTTTCGCTGCGCATGGAGCGCCATTCCGAAAACGGACTGGCCGGGGCCAAGCATCTGCAGGAACACGACAAGGTCGAATGGGTGCGCCACCCGGCGCTCAAGGGCGATCCGTCCTACGAACTGGCGAAGAAGTATCTACCGAACGGTGCGGGCGGCATGGTCGTATTCGGCGTCAAGGGAGGACAGGAAGCAGGCAAGAAGTTCATTGAAAGCCTCAAGCTCTTCTCGCACCTCGCCAACGTTGGCGATGCGCGCAGCCTGGCCATCCACCCGGCGTCCACCACGCATTCGCAACTGAGCACAGAACAACAGGCGGCCGGCCGCATAACGCCAGACCTGGTGCGCCTCTCCGTAGGTCTTGAGCACATCGACGACATTCTCGCCGATATCGATCAAGCCCTCGCAAGCCTGTAGGACTCCCTACCATGGCCATCCCTGCAGGGATGGCCATATTTTTTAAGGACGCAATGGAAGTAAGAAGTAATTTTTTCACCTATGGAGAAGATGCCGGATCCCACCTCGTGCTGCACGACGGGCAGGAGTTCGGCCCGGTCACCCTCGCCTACGAAACCTACGGCACACTGAACGAGAAGAAGGACAACGCCGTCCTGATCTTCCACGCGCTGTCGGGTTCGCAGCATGTAGCGGGATTCAACCCCGCAGTTCCGGGCGTTGGCGAACGCTGGAACGAGGAGTGCCAAACCGGCTGGTGGAACGACTTCGTCGGTCCGGGCAAGCCGGTAGATACCAACAAGTTTTTCGTGGTGTGCGCCAACTACTTCGGCGGTTGCTACGGTAGCACCGGCCCCTCGTCCATCAATCCTGCGACCGGAAAGGAATGGGGCGGCGATTTCCCGCAGTTCAACTTTGGCGACATTGTCGATTCGCAGATTCCGCTCTTCAACATGCTCGGCATCGAGACCTTCCACGCCGCGATCGGCTCGTCGCTGGGCGGCATGGTCGTCATGAACTTTGCCGCGCGCTATCCGCAAATGGTCAACCGCATCATCCCGGTCGCCTGCGGCATCGAATCCACCACCCTCGCCCGCGTCCACAACCTGGAGCAGATCCTGGCGATCGAGAACGACCCGAACTTCTGCAACGGCCACTACTACGATGGCCCTGCGCCACTGCGCGGCTTGGCGCTGGCCCGCATGATTTCGCATAAGACCTTTGTTTCGCTGCACGCCATGGAAGCGCGCATGGCCGACAAATGCGAGCAGGAGCTGGACGAGTTTTCGTGGTACAAGATCCGTACCCCGCTCGAATCCTACATCCTCCACCAAGGTCGTAAGTTCCTGCGCCGATTCGACGCCAACACCTATCTCTATCTCATCGCCGGCTGGACGAACTACAATCTGGCGCGCGATTGCGGAGCCACGGACTATACAGAAGTATTCCGCGGAGGCGGGCATCAGGAATACCTCGTTTTCAGCATCGACAGCGATGTCTGCTTCTATCCCGACGAGCAGGAATACATCTTCAGGCAACTGAAGGAAAACGGCGTCAAGGCGGACTACATCCACATCCGTTCCGACAAAGGCCACGATTCCTTTTTACTTGAACCCGAGCACTATTCCGATTCCATCCGCACCATGCTGGAAAAGTAGGCTTTAGGCGTTGGACTTTAGGCCATAGGATACTTGCTCGCATGATTACTGTTATCTCTCCATCCAAAAGCATGGATATGGCATCTGTTAAACAGGTGGACTGCACCGAACCGAAGTTTCTAGAGAAATCAAAGGAGCTGGTTTCCAGCGTTCGGAAACTCGGCACGACCGGGTTGATGGATTTCATGGACGTCAGCGAAAAGCTGGCCGAGCTGAACGTGCAACGTTTCAAGGAATGGAAGCCGCCTTTCTCGATCGCAAACGCCAAACAAGCCTTGTTTGCCTTCACCGGCGATGTCTACGACGGACTCGACGCCACGACGCTCCAACCCCGCGACATCCAGTTTGCGCAAAACCATTTGCGCATCCTCTCCGGACTATACGGACTGCTCAAGCCGCTCGACCTCATCCAACCCTACCGCCTTGAAATGGGCCGTCCGCTGAAAACGAACAGAGCACGGACCCTCTATGAATTCTGGCGGGGAACCATCACCGAGGAACTGAACCGCACCAAAGGCGACCTGTTGGTTAATCTCGCCTCGCAGGAATATTTCAAGGCCATCGATACGCGCAAGCTCGACAAAAAGATCATCACCCCGGAATTCAAAGACGAGAAAAACGGGCAATTTAAAACCATCAGCTTCTTCGCCAAAAAGGCTCGCGGCACCATGGCGCGTTTCATTATCCAGCACCGCATCGACAGCGAAGAAGGAATCCGCGCCTTTACGGAGAGCGGATACGCCCACAACGCCGAACTCTCTAAACCGGGGGCGCCGGTCTTTACACGGACACAACCATGAATCCCTGGATCCTGCTCGACAAGGCCACCGTCCCTGGCGGCGGCGAAATGAAGCTGTACCAGCGTGCGTTTGAATTCTCCATCTCCGTCAATAACGAAGAGTTGATGAACAGCCGCATGCACGGCTCGGAAGATGCATTGGCGGAACTCGCCTGCAAACGGGTGGCGGATCACGAAGCACCACGCATACTGATCGGCGGCCTAGGCATGGGCTTTACGCTCGCCGCGGCGTTGGAACACTTGGGCAACACCGCCAACGTGGTCGTGGCCGAACTGGTTCCGGCGGTCGTCCGGTGGAACCACACCCATCTCGCCGAGCTGGCTGGACGCCCGCTGGATGATTCGCGCGTGACGGTGCGCGAGTCGGATGTCGGGCTGGTAATCAAGGATCAGGCCGAAGCCTTCGATGCCATCCTGCTTGATGTCGACAACGGCCCGGACGGACTGACACATGCAGGCAACGACCGGCTCTATACCCACGGCGGACTCGCCGCCGCCAAGGCGGCATTGAAACCGGGTGGGATTCTCGCCGTCTGGTCGGCCGAACCCGACAAATCGTTTTCAAAACGCTTAAGGGGATCCGGGTTCCAGATGGAGGAAATCACCGTCCGTGCACGCGGCACAAAAGGCCGTCGGCACACCATCTGGCTGGCTACAAAAAATTAGCCAGCTTATCCTATTTTGACCGAAAATTCCGATGAGACTTCCCATATCCGCATTTTCGCGATCCAACCATCCGCAAATAAAATGTCCTGAACATAACCTGACATGGATGGTCTATTGCAAAATCTGGTTAACAAACAAGGAGATCAAGTATGAAGAGAATGATGAGTATTATGGCAGTTGCCCTGATGGTGCTGGGTTCTACAGCGTTTGCTGAAGCACCTGCGTGTTGCGCAACAAATGCAGCAAAACAGGCGGCTTGCTCGGCCTGCAAGCCCGGAAAACCTTGTCCGGCCTGCGCGGCCAAGAAAGCAGAAGCAGCAAAGAAAGCCGAAGCCGCCAAATAATAGCCACGGCCTAGGATTTTAAGATAAAAGCCTCTCCGGCTGGAGGGGCTTTTTCTCTTGTTTCGTGCCGCGTTGTGATCCGTTTCCTGACAACACAATCTCCCCTCCTCCATCTGGTTGCATGCGATACGGATGGAAATAAAAAGTAGCGGGCGCATACGGCTTGTATTTTCCATCCATTGGAAACATGATGCCTCGCTAAATCAGAAAGCCGCTCGTTATGACCAAACAGTTTTTTACCGTAAAATACAAACAAGAGGGCCTGCGTCTCTTCGAAGTGATCGCCGCCGAACTGGGCATCTCGAAAAAGAAAGCCCAGGCTGCACTGGATGCCAAACAGGTACTGGTGAACGGTAAGCGCGTTTGGATGAAAAACCATACCGTGAACGAAGACGACCGGATTGAAGTCCTGATCGAAGAGCGTGCCCCGACGATTCCCAAGAAAATCCAAATCCTCTGGCACGATGCGGACTACCTGATCGTCAACAAACCCGCCTTTCTACTGACCAATGCCTCGGCCGAAAGCCTGGAAGCCAAATTGCAAAAGCAGACGGAAAACCCCGCCCTTTGCGCGGTACACCGCCTCGATAAGGAGACGTCCGGCTGCGTGATCTTTGCCAAGAACGCGGAGGCGAAAGCCGCCATGATCCCAATGTTCAAGGGGCGCGACATCATGAAGATCTACCGCGCCATCACCATCGGCCAGTTCCCCACCAACTGGAACGAAATCCGTACCGATATCGAAGGCTACATGTCGACCACGCTGGTCAAGACACTAGACTCGAACAAGCTGGTCAGCTACCTGGAACTGCGCATCGAAACCGGCCGTACCCACCAGATCCGCCGCCATTTGGCCGACAAGCGCTATCCAGTGCTGGGTGACAAGAAATACGCGGGAACCGGCAACGAGCTGTCGCTCGAGCAGCCGCGCCAGATGCTGCACGCCTACCGCCTGATCTTCCCCCACCCCAGGACCAAGGAAACCATCCGCGCGCTGGCACCCTTGCCGCCCGACTTCAAGAAGTGCCTGGCGCAATTGAAGCTACGCTAGCGAAGGGCTAATAAGCCCGGGCGTCGCTCTTTTCCATGAAGTTGATGAAGGAGCGGTTGGCGACGCGGTGGCCGCCGGGTGTTGGGTAGTTTCCGGTAAAATACCAATCGCCGGTATGTCCCGGGCAGGCTTCGTGGAGCCCTTCGATACTCTGGTAGATGATCTGCACCTCGGCCTTCATGCCTATCGGGGTCAGAATCTGGGCGATCTTGTCGGAAATCTGATCGGCCGTGAAAAGGTCGAACAGGCGGATCACTTGGTTCTGCGCCTCGGCGCGCGGCTTCTCGAGGTTCGCTTTGCACGCTTGGTAGATTTCATCAAGGATGGCTTCGCGTCCGGTTTCACGCACAAGCGCCACAGCGGCCTCGAAGGCAATGAAGTCCTTCATTTTCGACATATCGATGCCGTAGCAGTCGGGATAGCGGATCTGCGGCGCGGATGAAACGATGACAACCTTCTTCATGTTCAGGCGGTCGAGTATGCGCAAAATGCTGGTCCGTAATGTGGTTCCCCGGACAATGGAGTCGTCGAGCACCACAAGGGTATCGGTGCGTTTGATCACGCCATAGGTGGTATCGTACACTTGCGCCACGAGATCTTCGCGGTCGGCATCGGCTGTGATGAAGGTACGCAGCTTGGCATCCTTGGTCATGATCTTTTCGACGCGCGGCTGGAACGAGAGCAGCTCGTCGATGCGGGCGGCAGTGAGATGCTTTTCCTGAAGAAGATGGTACTTCATCCGCTCACCAACCTGATCTTTCACGCCTTCGACCAAACCAAAAAATGCTGTTTCGGCCGTGTTCGGAATGTAGGAGAAAACGGTGTTTTCGAGGTCGTAGTCGACGGAGTCAAGGACTCGACGCACGAGCGAGCGGCCAAGGTTCTTGCGCTCCTGATAGATATCCTTGTCGGTGCCGCGTGAAAAATAGATGCGCTCGAAGGAGCATTGCGTAACGGCCTCGGGCTGGTTCACTTGTTCGTGCAGCACTTCGCCACTTCGCTTGACCACCAGTGCGTGGCCGGGTTTGATTTCCTTGAC
>JAIPJC010000127.1 GCA_021734345.1 Kiritimatiellales bacterium
CATCGCCACGGACATCATTTCCCCCGGACACGACTTCTCGGACTACAAACTCATCGTCGCTCCGCAACTCTATATCGTCCCCCCCGCCCTAGCCGAAAAAATCCAGGAATACATTCGCCGCGGCGGTGTGTTTGTCGGAACCTACTATCTGGGATACGTCGACGACTGCGGCGTCTGCCTGCCGGGCGGCTGGCCCGGGAATGGACTTCGGGATGTGTTTGGAATCTGGAACGAGGAATACGATCTTGTTCCGCCCGGCGAGGGGAAGCGGATCCGCTTCAAAGATGGCACCGAAGCCTCCGCCACCTTGATCTGCGAAATCATCCACGCCGAAGGCGCGGAAGTCCTCGCCGAATATGCCGAAGATTTCTACGCGGGAAATCCGGTGATCACGCACAACCGTTTCGGCGACGGCCACGCATTCTATGTGGCCACCGAACCCGCAGGCGACAGCTTGCGCTCCCTGTACGATCAGGTTCTGGACAACGCCGGCATCAAGGCTCCGTTTGGAGAGGCACAGAAACCCGACGCGGTCTCCATCCGCTATCGCGAAAATCCGGAAACCCGCGAGCGCTTCATCTTCATCGCCAACTGGTCCCCGGAACCTTCGCAGCTGGATCTGGGCGGGCAAACGGTTGTTCCATTCCCGGATGGACCGACCCGGTCGGGACGCATCGTGCTCCAACCGTTCGAGTCCATCGCCGGACGGCTGGACGGACGTTGAACGGCGGCGGAAGCCGCGCGCTATGGATGGATGAAGCGGAACGACGCGAAAGCGGTGGCGATGCCGGTGAGCATGCCCATGAAAACTTCGAGGCGGGTATGCCCTAGCAGTTCCTTGAGCTTCTGTTCCGACAAGTGGTGTTCGTGCAGGAGCTCGTCGACGATCTGGTTGAGCAGCCGGGCCTGTTCGCCAGCGGCCTTGCGCACGCTTTGGGCATCGAACATGACGATGATGGCAAAAGCGCTTCCCAAGGCGAAGATGGCGGAGTCGAACCCCATGCATAGTCCGAGCGAAGTGGCGAGAGCGGCGGCCATGGCGGAGTGCGCGCTGGGCATGCCGCCAGTGCTGACCATGTAGCTGAAGTCGAGCCGCTTGGTTTCCAGCAGACTGCAAACCATTTTGATGTTCTGCGCCATGAGCCAGCCGAACAATGCCGCCCAAAAACTTGGATGTAGTGAATTCATTATGAAGAAAGTCCTCGTTTTAATTGCAGGATATATAGGGATCGCGACGATTCAGGGCAACCCGTTTCTATTCTTTCTTCCAGCGGAACAAACTGGATATGTCCTTGGGGAAATTTTCCAGCCGCCAAGTGGGTGAAGACAAGGGTCCCTCCAGCCTGAGTTCAAGAAGCTTCAGCAATGGATCGGTAATGACACGAACAACCTTCGATATCATGGATTCGCTCAAGACCTGCACTTGGATGTAGGCATTGAAACCGGCAGCCGGGCTATAGATCCCCCGCCCCTTGGCACTGAGGACATCGCCATTGAAATAGGCATCCTCGGATCCGACGGTTCCGTCTTTGATGACAAAGTTCCCTTTCAGGCTGGTGATGGAAAAAAACGTGAACCCGGGAAAAACCTTGCGCATCAACCAGGAAAATCCCTGGAACAAGGGCAGGTCGGCCAGTTGACCATCGTTAACGGCCAGGAAGCCGCTGCCGATGGCGGCGGCAAAGAAGTTGGTCGATAGATCGGCCTCGATATGGCCGTTGCCCTCCATGGTGCCGGACACCGAAACCGGTCGGTTGGTCGAACAAAATTCGAGGCACTTGCGGAAGTTGGCGCCGGTGAAGGCAAAGTCGGTCTTGTAGGGAAGCTCCGGCTTCCCCGGGTTCCATTGCATGGAAAAACCACCCTGTCCCAGCCCGCCGTACAAGCCGAACGTCGCATTCCGGACCATGATGGCCGGGCCTTTGCCCACCACCTCCGCCTTGAACCGGTCAGCCGCCATGAACGGAAGTTCGACCCGTTCCGCCTCGATCTTGGCCGAGAAATCGGTTTGCTGCATGGTCGCCCAATCGAACGTGCCTTGCGCATTGATTTGCACCTTCCCTCCAACCTTGAGATGGCTACCAAAAAAGTTGAGTTCCGGATAGATGACATCCTCGAGGGCAGCGGGATTCATACTGCCAAAGCCATCGAAGGAGGCGGTGGACCGGTTGAAGTCGAGCACGACGGAACCCTTCATGAAATCAACGCCTTGCATGGCTGCAACCGGATCGAGATTCACCAGGCCGTTCGTGTAGGTTTCGGTAACGTTGATCGAAGAAAATTCCACTCCTTGGAACACGACGTCGTTGCCCAAGGCCTGGATGTCGATATGGAACGAGTCCCAGTCATCCACGTTCGCACCCAGCTCCAAATGCCCGCGGGGCGGCCGGTCGCGGAAGGAGAAACGCCTGATGATATTGGTTGCAATCTCCACCGTCGCAAGCGCGCGCACAAGCAGGTTCGGATCGAGACTGGCATCGGCCTTTACCCCGAATTCGCGGGTGGTGCCGTCCCAAAAGACCTCGCCCGTGGCGGATCCGCCATGCATGGCGCTGCCGGTTTCTCCCGCGCGTTGTTCCTGCCCGCGCACCGAACCTTGCAGGTTCTTAAATTCGATCCGATTGTTCGCCCGGACGACCTGCCCCCGCAGCGTTTCGATTTCAACACCCATATAGGAGGCATCGAGAATGGAGAAGTTGCCGGAAACATGATTCAACAGTTCCTTGGCCGGGGCAGGGCCAAAGTTGATTTCGAGCCGGGGCAGATTGGCAATCCGCACGTCCGAGCGAAGCAGCATCTCCCGCAGTGTGGCCGGAAGAAGCTTTAGCGACTGGTTCGAAGAGATCGAATTGTACAACGTCCCCGTCACCTCCTTGGACTTCAGGTCGTACTGGCCGCTCAGCTGGATCGATTGCTTGTCCTGGAATAATCCTATGCGCCTAAGTTCGACGGCAGGATAGGCATAGGAACCGACCAGTTCGGCCTTGGAAAAACCGATGCCGCCATATTCAAGTCCATCCGCCTGCACGTTGATGTCGATCCGGCTGGCGGCAAGGTCGGTTGTGTCGACAATGAATCCAACGTCCACCGTTGCCCCGTTGGTCAGTGAAAGCATATTCAGGCGGGTTGCCAGTGTCTGGAACTGCTGGTCGGAGATGATCACGCGCGGATGGGCATCGAGCGGACGGAGCGGCGGCTTGGGTTTCGTCCTTTTCAGGATGGTTCCGGCTACGCTGAACCGCAACCCCAACGACTCCATTTTCCCTTGGGAGACCAGAATCCGATCCGGGAAAAAACCCAGCGACACGTCCATCTGCCCAACATGGCGGAGCGGGCTGTTGGTGGGAAGTTCGATGCCCCACGCCAGCGATGGATGCAGGGTGATTCCGACGGCCGCGAGATCCACCTTGTCGACCTTGGATGCCCCATTGCCAAAGATGCCGCCCCGCAACGAAAGAAAAACCTCGTCGGCCTGGATGACGGGCACGAGATCGTCGGGATACGGGCTGTAGTACCGCACGTTTTCGGCACGCCAACCGCGCAGGGTCAAGGCAACGCTATCGACTTCAACGGGGATTCCAGCCGCATTGACCCGCCTAACCACCTCGCGCAGCAACGGCCCGGGCACGCCATACATCCGCAGGAAGACAAAGGCGGCCAGCAACAGCAGGACAAGCACCGAGATCACGCGTACGCAAACATGAACCACCCGGTAGGTTCCGGCAGTCAAATAGCGGCTGAACAGCGGCTCGTTCATTTATTCGGTACCTGTCACCACCACGTCCTGTCCGGTCACGAGGTCGGCCGAAAGAAGTTCTACAAGGGTTTTATTAAGCATAAAAACCACGTCGCGCCCCTTGACCATGGCATAGAACCCTTCCGCGGCTTCCCGGCCCACCAGCAGTACGCGGCCGAGCTGGTCCGAGCCGACCAGTCCGATGTACAACGCCACGGAAGGATCCGCCAAGCCATAAATGGACAAGTCGCGCGGGTTGTAGGCCACATAGGACGAAGTCGAAACCGTGGCCAGCCCGTTCAGCAGCTTGGCCACCGCTCCCTCGACGACCCGCACGGCGCCATTGGTTTCGGCCGGTGCAAAGGAGCCGTCCGCCTGCCGTTCGACAACCTGCCTGGGATGTGCCGGCCGATCCACCGAAATTTTCTGGACGTCCTCCCTCTTCAACTCCCAGACCAGCCGATCCTTGTAGTAGAGCGGATCAATCACCGAGGCCGGGACCGATGGCAGATTGATTTGATAAACGGCATTTCCCCCGTCGCGGCGAATGCGGAGCCCGTCCTGCTTTCCAAGGGTTGGCAGTACGTCGATGCGGTTCGTCTTGCCGGTTCCGTCCGCTGCAAAGACCAACTTCCACTCCGCGAGCGCGGGCGGGCTGGTGTCGCCGAATTCCACAATGACGGCACCGCTCCACATCAGCAGCAGATTGGCCACTGCCTGCGGGTCGGCCTCCCATGAGACCGGCTTGGAGATCTTCCACGTTCCCGCCTCGCCCCGAACCAGTTCAAGCTGTTCGGTGCCGTGCTCGATCGACACATAGGAGATCTCCTTGGCCGATAGCGGCAAAACACGGACATCGCGAAAATCGTCGGGCTTGCCTTTCAGCAGATTGAGCACCTCCGCCTTGAGCGCGAAAACCGAAGTATCGTCCGCACGGCGGGCATAGACCAACCCGGCGCGATCGACGATCGCATCGCCCAGCACCAGCATGCGCGAAGTGCCGTCCACGCCACCGAGCGAAATCTGGCGGGTCTCGCCTTGAAGCCCGTAGACGGCAAAATCCGAAACATTGTCCGCAATAAAGTCCTCGACGCGCAGCTGGTACAACTTGCCCAAAAGCGCTTCGACTTGATTGGGATCCGCCAAGGCGGCGATCGGTTGCTGGATTTGCCAGCCGCTCTTGGGATCCTTCAAAATCTGGACAAATCCGCCGGGACCGCGGATCTCGACGCGCCGCACACCGGTAACCTCGCCGGAAAACAAGGTTCGATCGCGGAGCTGGCCAGGCTGCGTCGGCGTCATGGCCAGCAGCTTTGCGGAAGCGGTGTAGATGTCGGCCTCGCCATCGCGCTTGATATAGAGCATGTCGCCGAGCGGAGTCTTGCGGCCCACCAGCCACGCGTGTGCGCCCTTGTTGTCGACGGCCGAAATCCGAAGGGCCGGTTGGCCAAAGCCATACTCATCGACATTCAACCCGCGCATTTCGAGCTGCTTGGCCGTGATGGTCGCCATCGTGTTGAGCGAATTCAAACCGGACAGCATGCGATGCACCAGCGCAACGTCGGCACGACCGATCCCGTTGCTGCTGCTGCCGGTCATCCAAACCCCGTTTTGCTTTAGGCACACCACCGTGTTGGTGGTGGAGTCGAATCGAATCGTAGCGAGGGTTTCGGGATTCAGGTCGAACAACCGGCCCGAACCGGACTTCGCCGGCACCGCCCGGGCACGCCAGGCCCCCTGAATCCAGATAAAGGCACCTAGCACCACGATGCCGGCCAATAGAATTAATGTGGAGCGTCCTTGTTTCATGAAAACCGTCTACTTTCTTCTTCGCCACCACACCAGCAGGCCGATCGCCACCGCGATCAACGGGATGCCGACCATATTGATCCAAAACATGTTGTGCAACTGCCGGCTGGTCAGGCTCAGCTTGATCTCCTCGATGGGCTTCGGCGCGATCGCCATCAGCACCTCGCGATCAAGCAGCCAGTTGAGCGCACTCATGAACAGATCCTGATCGCCCCCGGTCAAGGCTCCGTTCGAGACAAAATCGGAATCGCCGAACACAACCATGCGCGACGGCCGGATCTGCACATCGAGCAGCTTTTGCGTGGCGCCACGTTCGACCGCCACCGCCAACGACATCGCCCCGCGCAGGTCGGCCGTGTTTTCATCGTACTTGGGCGAAGGTTCGTCCACCTGCGTTTCCGACCAGCTCTTATCGGACGTCATCGCCAGCTGCACCACGGTGGGACGGTCTTCGGCTGGCGTATCGGCATTCTTGGTGTCCAATGGTTCGACCGACCGCGGCAGGTGGAAGCGCGCCCCGGCATCGCCCATGCGCAGGGTGATCGGATGTTCGTAGTAGGTGCGGATATAGACATCGCTTCCCTTGAGCGTGTTATCCGGATCGATCACAAAGTCGTTGCGCAACGCCACGCCCCAGCGGCGCAGCATCGGCTCCAGTCCCGTTTCCTTCAACGCATCCAGCAGCAGCATGACCCGCCCGCTGCGGCTCAGGTAGTCCTCGATCATTTCCGACTCGACCGCGCTCATGTTCTTCGTCGGTCCCGCCACCACCAGCACCGCCGCATCGTCGGGAATCTTTTTTTCGGAGTTCAACATGAGCTCCTTGACCTCGAGGTTGTCGCGCAGGATCAGTGTTCCAATCTTCGAGTACCCCGAAATCTGGTCGAACTCGGTGACCCGCTTCTCCCCGTGGCCGACGAGGAAGTAGACCACCGGCGGCTTCCCCTGCATCAATCCCTGGATGGCACTCGAAAAAGCCTGTTCGCCCTTGAACGCCGAGATCACCGGTTCCTTGCGGCCCTTGACCATTTTTGAATCGACGATATCGGCCTGGCGCACAACCTTGCTCTTTCCATCCATGTCGAACACAACCACCTGCGCTTCGGTCAGGCCATACTGGTTCGCCAATTGTTCGGTGCGCGCCCGGTCGCGGGCGGGGTCGACCCACTCCACGTGGATGTTGCGCGAATGGTACTGGTATTCCTCCAGCAGGTTTTCAATCTCGTGGTAGAGCGGGTGCTCTTCCTGGAAAAAAACCACCACATTCACCCGTTGATCCAGCCCTTCGAGCAGGTTCACGGTTTTTTCCGAAAGCGCGTAGTATTGCCGACCGCTCCAATCCAGCCGGACCGGGTTGTTCAAGGAGATGAAGTTGGCCATCAACACCAGCACAAAGGCCAGCAGCACGGCCGCCAGCATGTTCAGATTGGAAAGGATTCGTTTCATTCGGTTGCATTCCCCTCTTGGGCCATCTTCAACATCCCTCGCCTAGGTCCGTTTGGCTTCCACCGCTTTCACGGACACGAACAGGAACCAGGCGGTAAAACTCAGGTACAGCACCACGATGCGGCTATCCACCACCCCGCGGGAAAAATCGAGCATGTGGGCGGACGACGAAAAGAACTGGCCAACCGTGCGCGCCGAGGCGGACGGAGCCGTATAGGCCAGATAGGCGCCCGCCAGGAAGGATCCGAACAGGATGGCAAACCCGGCGATCGCCGCCACGATCTGGTTCGACGTCAAGCTCGACATCAGCAACCCGACCGCAATGTAGAGCGCCCCGACCAGCATCACGCCGACCGCGCCCGCGCGCAGAGCCCCAACGTCCGGAAACGCCAGCGTTGCGGATGGATTCATGCCCGACTGGAAATAGGCGTAGGCAAACACCGGAAGCCATAGGACCGAGTAGAACACCAGCGCGCCGAAAAACTTGGCCAGCACCAGCTCGGGCACCTTCACCGGCGTCGTCAGCAAGGCCTCCAGCGTGCCCAGTTTGCGCTCCTCCGCGAACAACCGCATCGTGATCAACGGAATAACAACCGGCAGGCTGAAGCAGATCAACGGGCCGCCAAACATCCATTGCGTCGCCATCGTGAGCGAATCGCCATTGGCCATCTGATAGAGCAGCAGGATAAAATTGCCGCCCGTCAAGATCCAGAAAAAGAACATCACCACGAACGCGATCGGCGACAGGAAGCAGGTTCGCACCTCTTTTTTAAACAGGCTCAGGAAAGTACTCATTGCATCGCCCCCGGGTTGCGGGTGATCTGGACAAACGTATCTTCAAGTGAATATTCCTGCTCGCTCAGCTCGCGTAGCGGCCAACCCTCCGTCACCGCAAGGTTGAAAAGCTCGACACGCATATCGGAGGAATCCGCCTCGATCTCAAGCCGAAGCCAGCCATCGTCCAGCTCGGTGGCCGTGCGCACATCGAGCCCTTCCATCGTATTGATCGCGGCCATGGCAACGACCTTCCCGGCCTGGATCTCCATCTCGATCATCGCGCAGGCATGCAGGCGGCGATGCAGGTTCGCTTCGGTGTCCGACGCAACGATCTTGCCTTCATTGATGATCAGGATGCGTTCGCAGATCGCCTCGACCTCCGGCAGGATATGGGTGGAAAGCAGGATGGTATGCCGCTTGGCAAGTTGCTGGATCAGCTCGCGCACCTGGCGGATCTGGTAGGGATCGAGCCCAACGGTCGGTTCGTCGAGAATCAGCAGGTCGGGATCGTGCACCAGACTGTCGGCCAGCCCCACACGCTGACGATAGCCCTTCGATAACTGGCCAATGATTCGGCTACCTACATCAGTCAGGCCGCACTGCTCCTTCACCTCGTTGATCTTGGCCTTGC
Organism: Kiritimatiellales bacterium; assembly: GCA_021734345.1. Lineage (GTDB taxonomy): Bacteria > Verrucomicrobiota > Kiritimatiellia > Kiritimatiellales > Pontiellaceae > Pontiella. The sequence continues at coordinate 8,400 of JAIPJC010000127.1, forward strand.
GGGCGGACAGCCGGACGCCTTTGAGCTCGGCGCGGAAGCGCAGATATTCATCGACCCGCATTTCAGGATAGAGCGGGCAGCTTTCCGGCAGGTAGCCGATGCGGCGGCGCACCTCCTGCGGATCTTCGCAAATGTCGTATCCCGCCACCTCGATCCTACCCGAAGTCATGGGAAGATAGCCCGTCAGCATGCGCATGGTGGTGGTCTTTCCCGCCCCGTTTGGACCCAGAAACCCAACGATTTCGCCGCGGGCCACCTCGAACGAAACATCGTCCACCGCCAACCGCGCCGGATATTTTTTTGTCACCCCGAAAACCTTGATCATAAAAACAATCCGCCCTGTTAAAGCCCGGCATTATGCCCGAACCAACCATCGAGTCAAGCCACCGGAAAGAATCCAAACCGAAGGAATATCTGCCCCCAAGCCCGCACACAGGCATCACGCCGGGTTCAGATTGGTTTTTGCCCGTTCCGGCAATGGAGTTGGAGGGCCGGGCTCTGTCCCGGCCTAAGAACCACACGGAGACCGTCCAAACAAACCCTTCTTCATATTGGACGGGATATGCGTCTGACGCATATCAAGGTGTTATCGGCCTTTTCCGCCTTCGCATTTTATGACACCCTATTTCCTAATGCTTGGAAGATTGTTACAACCCGATGGATTGACGGGGCGGCTCGCCCGCATTACGCTCCAGCCCTAGTTAACCAGAAAAAGCGTCTGACGTTCATTTAACGTTGGAAAGGAGAAAAATGAAAATAGAAGCACTGTTTATAGCCTTATCGTTGACCGTTTGTTCATTCGCTTCTGAAATACCCGAAGCAAGGGAATTTCATCCTGATCTTTACACAGTTCAATTCACGCTTGCCGAATTTCCAAATGATTTTGAAATGGAAACAAAATCAGAGAGACAAGCTTTTTTAAATTATAGCAGTCTGTCTACAGCAGAAAGAGCCGCACTGAAATCCGATATAATAAAGCGTATTCAATCATCGGAAGCGAAATACACCAATCTCGCAACTATCCATTCTGAATCAGGGAAACCCTTTTCAGGAGAAAATGGAGTTGTAAAAGGAATATTGGATTCTGAATCCAACACCCTCGATATTCTCAACTTGGAAATTCCAAACTATGGAACCCTTGATCCACTCAAAATAGATATGAAATCAAATGATTGGTTTACTATGTTTTTGGTCGGAAAGATTGTTGATGGGAAAGAGAAAAAGTGCTGCATTCTCATTAAATGCTATCCTCCAAAAAAATAATTTTCCACCCACCATTAAGCCCATCTGAGTGAAAAAAGGGTGTAAGCGATCCGCGTAGCATCACTTGACAGTCGTAGATTTTGGAAAGGTCGTAGGTCTATGGCTACGACGTCTACGATGCGAGTTTCATGCGCCGCTCCTTGGACCAGGCGCGGGGTGTGATCTGGGGGATCTGCTGG
>JAIPJC010000128.1 GCA_021734345.1 Kiritimatiellales bacterium
GAAAAGTTGCCGGCGTTTTCTGCCCTCTCCTGGCTACGCACAAGGCCGCGATACGCGTTCTGCGCCTTGCCCGCCGAGGTGCCCTTGCTGCCAATCGTGCTCTTGGTGTTCTTGCCGATGTGGTTCATCTTCGTGCCGATGTCGGCCTGCTGCATGTTGTTGGTGACGGCCACCGAGTAGAACTCGCCGACGGAGTTGTCGCCCTTCAGCACGCAGCTGGGATACTTCCACGTGATCGCCGAACCGGTCTCGACCTGCGTCCAGGAAATCTTCGAGTTGTCGCCGCGGCAATGGCCGCGCTTGGTGACGAAGTTGTAGATGCCGCCCTTGCCGTCCTTGTCGCCGGGATACCAGTTTTGGACGGTGGAATATTTGATCTGCGCATCCTTGTGGGCGATGAGTTCAACGACCGCCGCGTGCAATTGGTTTTCGTCGCGCTGCGGCGCGGTGCAACCTTCGAGGTAGCTGACGTACGCGCCTTCGTCTGCAATGAGCAGCGTTCGTTCGAACTGCCCGGTGTTGGCGGCGTTGATGCGGAAGTAGGTGGAAAGCTCCATCGGGCAACGGACGCCGGGTGGAACGTAGCAGAACGATCCATCGGAAAAGACGGCCGAGTTGAGCGTGGCGTAATAGTTATCCTTATAGGGAACCACCGTGCCTAGATATTTTTTCACCAGTTCGGGATGGTCCTTCACCGCGTCGGAAAAGGATCCGAAGATGATGCCCATCTCTTCAAGCTTGCCCTTGAAGGTCGTCGCCACGGAGACCGAATCGAACACGGCATCGACCGCAACGACGCCGGCGAATATCTCCTGCTCATGCAGCGGGATCCCCAGCTTCTTGTAGGTTTCGAGCAACTCCGGGTCGATGTCGTCGAGACTCTTCGGGGCGTCGATCTTTTGCTTCGGCGCCGAATAGTAGCTGACGGCCTGGTAATCGATCGGCGGGAATTCAACCTTCGCCCAAGTGGGCTGTTCAAGCGTAGTCCAGTGGTGGTAGGCCTTGACGCGCCATTCGGTGAGCCATTCCGGTTCGTTCTTGCGAAGCGAAATTGCGCGGACAACCCCTTCGTTCAAACCAGGCGGAAGGCTGTCAGATTCGATGTCGGTGACGAAACCGTACTTGTATTCCTTGTCCGTCAATTCATCGAAGGATTTTTCGTCTCCAATTTTCATGGTGGTCCTGTGTGTTGTTTCCCCGGCATGGCCAATGGCGAACCGGATCGGGACGATCCGAGGCGAACCGGTTAAGCGGAAGCCATATCGGCAAGCGTGAGAGCTTGCAAGGCTCCGATAACCGCACCGTTGATCTTTTGCCAGCTTTGGCTTACTTGGCAGTTGCGTTCGCACCCGTCGCTGCTGGAGCAATCGGTGATAGCCACCGGCCCCTCTACCGCCTCGATGATTTCCGCGGCCGTTATTTTATTTGCCGTGCGAGCCAGCGAATAACCGCCTTTACTCCCTTGATGGGACTGGAGAATCCTGCCCTGCGTCAGAATTTTCAGCACCTTGCTGACGGTCGGAAGAGCAATGCCGCTCACGGCGGAAAGATCCTTGGCGTTGTGCAACTGTTCCGGATCCTTGTCCGCCATATAGGCCAACAGGATAAAGCCATAGTCCGTAATTTTTGTAATCCGCAACATTCTATCACCTTCCAATATTAGACCTATTTGGTCTTAGATAAGGATCAAGGTAGCAGACCACCCGGGCCGCGCAAGCCTTTTATAGCTTTTTTAGTGCTATATCCAAAGAATGGAACCGCGCTGACTACTGCCGTTTCGCCTCGTCCCAGAAAGCATCCAATTCGTCCAGCGTAAAGGCCTTGAAATCCTTGCCCGAGGCATGAACCTGATCCTCCACCGATTGGAACCGCTTGATGAACTTTTTGATGTTCTGGTTGAGCAATTCTTCCGGATTGTGCCCAAGAAACCGGCTGAGGTTTACAACTGAAAACAACAGGTCGCCCAGCTCGTCGCGGATGTCGCCCTCATGATTGCGGCCCATCGCTTCCTTCAGCTCCCCTATTTCCTCGTGCAGCTTGTCGAGCACATCGTCGACATGCGGCCAGTCGAACCCGGCGCGCGCGGCGCGTTTTTGAACCTGATGAGCCTTTTGAAGGGCAGGCAAATGCTTGGGAATGCCGGCCACGATGGATGCCGGCTTGTCGCCCTCCTGCTTCTCGGATTTTTTGATGGCATCCCAGTTTTGGAGAACTTCGGCAGAGTTGGCAACCTGGACTTCGCCGAACACATGCGGGTGGCGGCGCTCCAGCTTGTCGGCAATGGCGGTGGCAACATCGGAAAACTCAAAGTGTCCGCTTTCTTCGCAAATTTGGCTTTGAAAGACAATTTGCAACAATAGGTCACCAAGTTCCTCCTCAAGCTGCGAGCAGTTGCCGCTTTCGATCGCGTCGATAACCTCGTAGGCCTCTTCGATCAGATCGGACTTAAGCGATTCGAGCGTCTGTTCCTGATCCCACGGACAACCGCCCGGACCACGCAGCCTCTTCATCACGCCCAACAACCGTTCCAGTGCCTCGCCTGCCTTTGCCATTGCATCCGCTCCTTTGGTGTAAACAAAAAAGGCGCCCCCGATCGGGGCGCCTTGGAAACTAAATCCGAAGCCTACATGCGCAGGGTCAGATCAAGGATTTCCTTCGGCTTAACATCGTTCAGCGATTCGAGCACCATCTTGGCACCGCTGAAATCCTGATACGCGGTATATTCGTCCGGCACGGCAATGCAGGCGGCACCGGCGGTCAAGGCACCCTTGCACGCGGTTTGCGAGGAGACAATCGCCACGAGGGTCGCATCTTCCTTGTCGCACTTCTTGAGCATTTTCAACCAGCTGTCGGCACGCGGGAAGGAAGCCTTTACTTCGTCGGGAATGAGCAGTTCGACGCCCAGTTCGGACAAGCCAAGCCGATCCATCAACTTTTTGGCCACATCGACCGGAAGCGCAGTGAAGGCGAACATGGGGATAGCCATTTCCTTCGTGGCCTTGATCAGCTTTTCCAATCCCTTGTCCAGCTCGGCGGCACCTTCGCAGTAGGCCAAAACGGCCTTGTCGACTTCCGCGACGGCTTTTTCGATGGCATCGGCTTTCTTGCCGGCATGCTTGAGTACATCGGTGATGGCCGCGCGGGAGAGCGGCGACATGCCCGAGCGGGAAAACAGCACGGGAGTCAATTCAACCCCTTTGCTTTTTACAGCACCTTGGATGGCCTCAAACTCCACTTGGCGCTTCTTGGCGGCAACATACTCCAATTCAAAGATCAAGGCATGTGTGGCGCGCGGCTTTTTTTCGTTCTTCTTAACATCAGTGCTCATAAATCGAATGCTCCTTGTTTCCACCGTCTTTTGAAAAAATGAGTGCGCAGTGTATGAGGGTTGCCCTGCTAGGTCAAGTACATGATTTTGAGCCGCCGCCCCCCGTTCCAAGGGTTGGAAAACAATTCGCCGATATAAAGGGTTGCAAGGCAGGGGCGGGATATAGAAGATAGCCGGAATTTTGGAAAAACCGTGCACTGCAAAGGCCCAATTTTACGGAAAACACTATGAAAAAAGCTATTATTGCACTCGAAGACGGCACCTGCTTTGAAGGACGCGCATTCGCCGGCTCCGGCGAATGCTATGGCGAACTGGTATTCAACACCTCCATGACCGGATACCAGGAGATCCTGACCGACCCCTCCTACCACGGACAGATCGTCACCATGACCTATCCCCTGATTGGAAACTACGGCATCAACGACGAAGATGCCGAGTCACGTGGAATCTTTGCCCAAGGATTGGTTGTCAGCGAATGCTCGCGCATCTACAGCAACTGGCGCGCAACCAAATCCCTCCCTGAATACCTTGAAGAACACGGCAAGATCGGCGTCGACCAAGTCGACACCCGCGCCATCACCCTGCATATCCGCGACAAAGGTGCCATGAAGTGCATCATTTCCACCACCGACCTCGACCGTAAAAGTTTGGTGGAAAAAGCCAAGGCCTCCGCCGGACTCGTTGGCCGCGACCTCGCCACCGAGGTTACCATCGATAAGAAATACGTTTGGCCGACAGGTGGCAAAGCCGACGCCCAGTTCAGCGTGGCCGTCATCGATTGCGGCATCAAACTCAACCAGTTGCGCATCCTCGACCAGCTCGGTTGCGAATGCACCGTCTATCCCAACACCACCGCGGCCGCAGAAATCCTAGCCGCGAAACACGACGGAATCTTTGTCTCCAATGGCCCCGGCGATCCGGCTGGCGCTCCCCAGATCACGAAACTCGTAGGCAAACTGATCGAATCAAAATTGCCCATGTTTGGCATCTGCTTCGGCCACCAAATGCTCGGCCTCGCGCTCGGCGCCACCACCTATAAGCTCAAGTTCGGCCATCGCGGCGGCAACCAGCCGATCCAAGACCTGCGCACCACCAAGGTCGAAATCGCCTCGCACAACCACGGCTTCTGCATCGCGGCGGATTCCGTTGATCCGGACATCGCGGAAATCACGCACATCAACCTGAACGACAACACCGTGGCCGGACTCAAGCACAAGCACCAGCCACTCTTCTGCGTGCAGTACCATCCCGAAGCCGCTCCCGGCCCCCACGATCCATTCTACCTCTTCGAGGAATTCATCGACTTAATGAAGGAATACAAATCATGACCCACCCCGAATGGATTGCCATTTTAGACTACGGTTCGCAGGTCACGCAACTGATTGCCCGCCGCATCCGCGAACAGAAGGTGTATTGCGAAATCATCCGTTTCGATACTACCGCGGCGGAACTGGAAAAACGCGCCCCCAAGGGCATTATCCTCTCCGGCGGACCGTGCAGCGTGCCGGATGCGGATTCGCCCAAGTGCGATCCCGCCCTGTTCGAGATGGGCATTCCCATCCTCGGCATCTGCTACGGCATGCAGCTCACCGCCCAAACGCTCGATGGCGCGGTCAAGCCCGGCCTCAAGCGAGAGTACGGCAAAGCGATGATGAAGGTCACCAAGGACTCTCCGCTGTTCGAAGGCCTGGACCCCGACATCCAAGTATGGATGAGCCATGGCGACAAGGTCGAGGCCATGCCGCAGGGCTTCGAGGCCATCGCGGAATCCGATAACTGCCCCTTCGCCGCCATGCAGAACCTTGATCGCAATATTTTCGGCGTACAGTTCCATCCCGAAGTCGTGCATACCCCGCAGGGCAAGGAAATGTTCTGGAACTTTGCTTTCAATATCTGCAAATGCTCCGGCGATTGGGAAATGTCAAAATTCGTCGAAGACACCATCAGGCAGGTCCGCGCACAGGTCGGCGACAACCACGTACTGCTCGGCCTCAGCGGAGGGGTCGACTCATCCGTCGTGGCCGCCCTGCTCCACAAGGCCATTGGAGATCAGCTCCACTGCGTCTATGTCGACAACGGTCTCATGCGCTACCGGGAAACCGAAGAAATCGAGAAGCTCTTTGGCAATGCCTTCGGAATCGACCTTACTGTTGCACGCGAAGGGGCCTTGTTCCTCAAGGAACTCGAGGGCGTCAGCGAACCCGAGAAAAAACGTAAAATCATCGGGAAAATTTTCATAGATGTCTTCGCTGAAAAAGCACGTGGCTTTTCCGGTAAAGTCAAATTCCTCGCACAGGGAACCCTCTACCCCGATGTCATCGAAAGCGTTTCGCCCATCGGCGGCCCATCGGCCACCATCAAAAGCCACCACAATGTCGGCGGTTTGCCGGACGATCTGCACTTCGAGCTCATCGAACCGCTCCGCGAGCTTTTCAAGGATGAAGTCCGCGAAGTCGGCCGCGAGCTGGGACTACCCAGCTATGTCGTGGATCGCCAGCCCTTCCCGGGGCCGGGACTGGCCGTGCGCATCATCGGCGACATCACGCCCGAGCGCATCGAAGTGCTCCAGCAGGCCGACCTGCGCGTCCGCGAGGAAATCATGAAAATGCCGAACCACCTCGACGTGTGGCAATACTTCGCCGTCCTCCTGCCGATCCAATCCGTCGGCGTCATGGGTGATAGCCGCACCTATGAAAACGTCGTCGCCGTGCGCGCCGTCGAAAGCCGCGACGGCATGACCGCCGACTGGTACAAGCTACCCTACGACGTAATGGACTCGATCTCGAACCGCATCATCAACGAAGTCCGCGGCGTCAACCGGGTCTGCTACGACATCAGCTCGAAACCACCGTCCACTATTGAATGGGAATAGGCGGAAACCTGAAATTGGAAATGTGAAACTGGAAATTTATGAGTAGTGAATCCAACAACTGCCTAGCCTGATGAAATATCCGACAAAAAAGGAAGAAAACAAGATCAGGAGGGAGAGCGCCAAAGAAAGGCTCCTTCAGCTTGGATCAGATGCGTTGACTAAGAAAGAGTTGCTTTCAATACTCATGGGGAGCGGCGTACAGGAGTCCACCTTTAAGACACTCATCGACACCATCAATAAAAGCCCCCATCATGTTCCTGTTGAAGAATTCCTGAAAATAAATGGCATAGGGATGGCGAAAGCGCTGCGTATTTCAGCCGCACTTGCTTTCGTCAATCAGTTCCATGAATCGGGCGTGGATGGGGAGCCTACCGTAGATGCCGCAGATTACGTCTCCGAAGAAACTCAGGAATATTTGCCCAGCCTTCTGCTGGGAACGCCCGTTAATCAGTTTGAAAATGATTCTATCGACCCAGATTCGAGCGGCATATTGAATAAAGTCCATCTAGGAGACTGTCTGGATGTTATGCAGCGCATTCCTTCAGGATCCGTTGACATGGTTCTCTGCGACTTGCCGTATGGAACCACTCAGAACAAGTGGGATAGCGTTATTCCCTTGAATCGCCTTTGGTGTGAATACGAACGGATTCTCAAAAAAAGAGGCGTTGTTGCCTTAACGTCCCAAGGCGTGTTTACCGCGAAACTTATTTTGAGCAATGAATCCCTCTTTAAATACAAGATTGTCTGGGAAAAATCAAAACCTACCAACTTTCTGAACGCAAAGAAACAGCCGCTTAGAAAGCATGAGGATATCTGCGTGTTCTACAGGGACCAACCAGTCTACAACCCGCAGATGACTAAGGGTTCGGCCTACAACAAGGGGGTCAGAAAAAATCAACTAACTGGAAGTTACGGGGACTTCAGCCCCGTCGAGGTCAAAAGCGATGGAGAACGGTATCCGCTAGATGTCATCTACTTTAAAACGGCCGAAAGTGAAGGGCCGGTTTATCACCCCACCCAAAAACCTGTCGAACTTGGACGATACCTGATTCGTACATTCACCGATCCTGGCGCTATTGTATTGGATAACGCGTGCGGAAGCGGAAGCTTTTTGATCTCGGCTGTTTTAGAGGGGAGACAATTCATTGGGATCGAAAAAAACACGGATGTCCATTTATTCAAGAAAAAGACGGTGGATTATATCCGGATTTGCAACGAACGTATTGAACAGGCAAAAAAGGCGATATCAGGGGGTGCCGTGGCAATATGAGCACATTGAGGTACAATGAAAGAAGCTGGGCCATAGACCTGATTTCACTAATCAATCAAAAGGCTCCTAATTTTCGCGGGCGAATCCACAAGGCAGGTGGAGAACAAACGATTTGCGGAACCGGTGAATTCATGTTTCCTGATGTTCTCCTTTTTGGAGAAAACAGTGCAATCGCCATGGGCTGGGAACTAAAAATGCCCGACACCCAGATCACCGAAAGCGAGCTTATCGAAAATGCGGAGAAAAAAGCCGAAATCCTCAAAACCTCTGGATTTTTACTTTGGAATGTCAATATCGCAGTAATGTACCTGAAGAATCCGACCGGATTCTCTCCCGTAAAAACATGGAACCTGGACGGGGAACCAGCCACCCGTCAAACAGTCGAATCCCGGAGGAAAGACTGGGAACGACTACTCGACGTGATCATCGGGGATATCAACCAGCACCTTGAATCCGGCAAAATACTACAGAGGACACTGGACACCTCTTTCAATGATGGCGTGGTAACCGAACTTGTTTCGCACAACACCTATCCGGTGGCCGAAAAACTTGAAGAAGTCTCGCGCAAAAACGGAAGATTCCGCGCGAAAGCCAATCTAAATTGGGCGGAAGTAAAAAGCGAATATCCCCGGCAATCGCAGTGGGAGGTGCTGGCCAAAACAATCCTAGTATCATGGAGCAACAAAATCCTTTTTTCCCATGTGCTAAAAAAATCATTTCCCGGAATCCAGGCAAAGCTGAGCAAAATCACACGAGACTCCTCGCCGAGCGAAACCTCCACGAGATTTAAGGAAATCTCTGCGGAGTTCAACTTTTGGAATATATTCCAACCCCAATTAGGTGAGGAATACCTGACCGTTGAAGCATGGCAGATACTCCTGCAAATCCATCTTCTTCTTTTCGATGTGGACTTTCTTAAAATGAACGAAGGCCTGCTTCAAACACTCTTGGAGAACACGGTCTATCACTCGAAACGACGAACTTCCGGTCAGTTTGCCACCCCTCGTCCCCTCGCACGGCTTTTAGCTTCCCTTGCCATTCTAAACCGGGAAGCAGTGGTTCACGATCCATGCTGCGGAACCGGAACAATTGCCCGTGCGGCTTTTGACCTGAAAGTGGAAAGCGGTATTGCACCAAGGAATGCAATCAAAGAGATTTTTGCTAGCGACAAGGTGGCATTCCCCTTGCAAATGGCAACTATTGCCCTAACAGATTTGGGGAATATTGGCGAAATACTCCAAATCTACAAGGAAGGCTGCGAAAACCTTCAATTGGGCAAAACAATCGAATTCAGGGATCCCAACTCTGGGAATCCCGTTCCCATCATCTACCAAGGAGCGGATTGTTTCATTTCAAACCTTCCATTCATACAGCAAGAAGACATCGACCTTTTGAATCCAACCCTGCGCGCAAAAGCTCAAATGGTTGTTTCAACCAATCTAAGCAACGGCTTGTCTCTAGATCAAAGAAGCGATCTGTATGCATATATTCCTTTCCTTCTGTGGATTGTGTTGAACGATGGAGGCCGGATGGGCTTCATCGCATCAAACTCCTGGCTTGCGACTGAATGGGGCAAATCATTTCGCGCCGTTCTAGACGCGTTTTTCCAAATTGAAACTGTTCTGTGTTCAGGAGCTGGCCGCTGGTTTAAAACCGCCGATGTTGTGGCCACTTTGCTGATCCTCACCAAACGGAATAATCCAGGAACAAGATTCATCGGAGAAAAAACCCAGTTTGCGAGCATCAACAAGGATCTTCATTCCCTTTCCGACAACGAACTTCAGGAAATCGCTGATAGGCTTTTAGCAGGGAAAACATCTCCCACCATTTCAGCAAGGTGCTACGCCTCGCAGGAAATCATGGATTTCGAATTCAGCTGGAATGCGCTGTTCACCGATGTTTCCTGGTTATCGAATGTAGAGAGACGGTTGGTTCCAATCACCGACTTTTTCAGGATCACGCGGGGGGAAAGACGAGGCTGGGATCCAATGTTTTTCCCACCGGATGGAAACCGGATTGAAGATTGCTATCTGAAGCCTGTCCTGAAAAATCTCCGAAATACCCAGTCGTTTCTGGCCGAACCAAATTCCAAGGCTTTTTGCTGCGGAAAAACAAAGGCGCAGTTGCGCGCCCTTAAACACACCGGAGCCTTGCAGTGGATTGAAAGGTTTGAGCATTCTACAAACAACACAAACAAACCACTTCCAAAAGCCCTAGCGCGCGCGGGGTGCCAATGGTACGAAATGAAGCCGG
>JAIPJC010000129.1 GCA_021734345.1 Kiritimatiellales bacterium
AAAACCGTGATTGATCGCTTGGCGAAACAGATGGAGGCCGGCTGGAAGGCCGCCGAGCCGGACAGAAATTGAAAGGATCACAATGAAAACACAGTCAGCCCAACCGACCAGTCCACCTTTGAGTCGTCGATGGATTAAAACCATCGGCGCAGTTGTCTTGTTTGTTTTCGCCGGGCCTCTTTTGGAAGCCATGGGAAGCAAAGACCCCGCTGCCGGATTCGACTTTGGCGACGAGCCGATGCGCTACCTCGAAAACAGCCGCCTGAAGCTTGGCATTGATCTCAGGGCGGGAGGTGCCGTGACGTATCTGGAAGACAAGGTCCACAAAAGCGGGAACATGATCAACAGTTTCGACTGGGGCCGCCAGATCCAGCAATCGTATTATTCGGGGCCGATTCCATTCATTGGGCCGAAAGGCGAACAACCCGTTAAGCAGTGGGCCGGCCTTGGATGGAACCCGATCCAGGCGGGTGGTTTTGGTGGCATTCCATCAAAATCCATCGCGTTCGAACACGGGGCGGATTTTCTACGCGTGCGCTGCATCCCGATGCAGTGGCCCCACATGAATCTTCCAGGCGATTGCGAGTTTGAGGCAACATACCGGTTGTCGGGGGCGAATGCGGTTCTGATGGAGGCGCGCATCATCAATGCCCGTGTCGACAAGACCCAATATCCCGCCCGCAACCAAGAGATGCCGGCGCTTTACACCAATGGCCCGTGGTACCGGCTGGTCACCTACATGGGCGACGCGCCGTTCTCAGACAAGCCGTGCGTCACGATTGTTGACCAAAACGACGGCAAAGGTTGGCCGTGGTTGAAGTTCTACGCCCCGGAACACTGGCTCGCGCTGGTCAACGACAAGGGCTTCGGTGTCGGACTTTATCAGCCGGATACGGCAAGAATGGTCGGAGGCTTTGCAGGCGGCGATGCAAAGAAGGGATCCGGCGGGCCGAAAGACAGTCCGACGGGTTATATTTCGCCGGTTGCAAACCGCATTCTCGACCACAATATCGATTGGACGTACCGCACCTGGATCATCGTCGGTTCCCTCGATGAAATTCGGGGCTTTGCGCAAAGCCAGCCCCGCAATCCCCTGAGCTGGGATTTCAATGATTTACGTCACGGGTGGACCTATGAGCATGCTTCCGACAGTGGCTGGCCTGTGTGCAGCGGGCTCGATATCACGTTCAAAGAAAAACCGCAGGGCGCAATGGTCTCGGATGAAATCTTCTGGAAAGCCGAGGATGCGACGTTCCTGGAGATCGAAGCCGCGTTCAGTGCCGCAACCAACCATCCCACCTTATCGGCCGCGGTGGTCGTCCATCCGGTCGGTGCCGAAGACACGACGGATTTCCCCATGTGGATCGAACCGAAAATCAAGGAAGCAACGGAAGAGAAGCACGCGCGGTTCCCATCCGCCGTGCCGATTCAAATTCCCTTTGAAGTGGCGGCGGACGGCACAATGCGGATCTATCGTATTCCGCTCGGAAACACACCGGCATACAAGGGTGCCATGAAACAACTCCGTATTGTTTTTCCGGCAGTCGAGGGAACGGTGCGTGTCCGACGTGTGATGCTGAAACAGGATTCGTAGCAATGGGCATGGGAAACAAAACCGACGAAAAGGTATTGCGGGGCTTGGTGGAGCGCTATCTGGAATTTGCCAACGATCCGGTCATGGACAAGCGGCGCAAGCTATGGAGCGACCATCACTCGTTCAAGAAAACCCGGCCGCCGATCTTCGTGATGGTCGGGATGTTCAATGCCTTCTGCAAGGAAATCTTCGGCGGGAAGAACCTGCTGTGCGGGGATGAGTTTTTCCGCGGGCACGAGGCGTTGCTGCGCATGCGAATCTTCACGGCGGAGATCGGCGACGACCAGATCATGGAGCCGTGGTGGACGCAGCACGCGGCGGTCGATTGGTACGGCGGCAACAAGTGGGGATTGAAGCAGGACTTCGACCAGACTGGAAAAATTGGCGACGCCATGCATATGCGCGCCTCGCTTACCGACTGGGCGCAGATGAAGGATTTGCAGATTCCACACCACCAAATTGACGAGGAGGCGACCAAAAAAGCCGTGCAAAAAATCGGCGATGCCATCGGCGACCTGATTGAAATCAATGTCGACCGCGGACCCATCTGCCAAGGGTGCTCCGGCGATATCTCCACGGATCTGGCCCAGCTGCGCGGCATGGAAGAGATGATGATGGATATGTACGAATACCCGGAAGAGTTGCACCGCTTGCTCGCATTCCTGCGCGACGGTATTCTGACCAACCACCGCGAAGCCGAAGAGGCGGGCGACTGGAGCCTTACCAGCCAGGTGACGCAGACCGAGCTCTATTGCGATGAACTGGAGTGGCCGAAAGCCAATTCCGGTCCGCGCAAGCGGAAGGATCTATGGGCCTGCTGCATGGCGCAGGAACTGACGCTGGTGTCGCCTGCCTTCCACGACGAGTTCATGCTCCAATACCAGCTTCCAATCATGAAGGAATTCGGTCTGATCTCCTACGGCTGCTGCGAAAACCTGACCAATAAAATCGATATCCTGCGGCAGATTCCAAACCTTCGGCTTATCTCGGTGACGCCGACCGCCGACCCGAAACGGTGCGCCGAGCAGATCGGCACGGACTACATTATTTCCTATCGCCCGAATCCGACCAACATGGTCTGCGGCGATTTCAACGAGGACAAGATCCGCCGTCTGTTGCGCAAGGATCTCACCGACATGCGCGGCACGCACATGCAGATCAACCTCAAGGATATCGAGACGGCCGACGGGGATCTTTCACGGCTTTCCCGCTGGACGAAAATGGCCCGCGAAGTCATCGACGAAGTTTGGGAATAGCACTGCCGCTGGCACATCGAAAGGGAGGAATGGGTTGAATTGGGTTGAGCCTATTGGCTGAATCGTATAAACGTTAAAAGCATTTCACCATTGTTTTCATTTTGTATTCATACTACGAGGATTCATGAGACATATTCTTGCTTGGTTTTTTGTTTTTCTGGCCGGGGCGGGTTCCCTGCTGGCAGAGGAGTATGCGGCGGATACGCAGACGCCGGTTCGGATTCCCTACGCGCAGGATCTCCACGAGGAGATGCTCTACTATGTATTCGAGTGGGGCGACGGTACATGGTCGCCGAGTTCGCTGAAGCGCTCGGGCATCCAAGGTTTCATGGAGCACCGGTATGCGAAACCGGGCCGCTACGAAGGGCGCTTCTGCGCCGTCAGCATCGGTGGACAGCGAAGCGACTGGACACCCTTCGCGGTTGCGGTGGGCGGAACGGAGAGCGTCGGAAAACCGGTGATTGCCTCGCGTGGGGCCTGGTCGAGCGGACCGGCCACGAACTATTGGGAGCGCCAGGGCGTCGCGCTGGAACTCGATGGCTATTATGCGCTCGACCGGCTGGTGCTCACCAAGGCGCCGGGCAAGGATTTTCCGTCGCACTTCCAGATCGAATATTCGATCAACCGCGGCGAAACCTGGCAGAAACTCAATACGGCGCGCTGCTTCTTTTTTCCAGATCCCGGAAACCAGCAGGTGGTCTTTTCCTTCAACGGCATCGCCGCCAACGCCGTTCGCTTGGTTGCGACGCGGATCACGCCCGATTCGGATGGTGAGATGCGCATTCATTTGGGCGGCATGGAACTGACCGGCGCGAAGGAACTGCTGTTCGACTGTTCGCAGCGCGGCCCCCTGATCGCGGGGCTGAACAACATGTGGTATGCCTACGGCAGCGCCGTCAACGAGGTGCATCTGGACTATGTCACCTGGGGTCAGAGCAAGCGCCCGTTCGAGTCGGGCGTCAGCTACATGGGCAACGCCGAATGGATCGCGTGGGATGCGTTGGAGATGGGCTGGACGCACAGCCGCGAGCTGGAGGAGCTGCGCGCCAAGTGGCTCGACTATCCGCTCGATCCGGATGGCTACGTGTGGGCCTGCCCGGGCGATCCACGCCACCTCTTCCACAACCGCCACTACGACAACAACGCCTGCTACATCAACGGCATCGTCCACTACTATTTCCAGACCGGCGACGACGCCTTCATTCAGCACCGCTGCGCGGCCACCGGCAAGACCAACCTCGAAAAGGTTCGGCTGGCGATGCGCTACCAGCTCGAACAGCTTGGCGGCACCAACGGCGTGTTGACCATCACCGATCCCGAGGTGCAGGGAACGCCGGCATCCAAGAGCGGCAACTATTGGGACTACTACAAGCTGGGCTACCAGTCGGCCTTCGACAACGCCGAGTTCTACCGCTCGCTGCAGAGCATGGCGCGGCTCGAACGTGCAATGGGCGGCACGGAGCAGGCCGCGGAATATGCGGCGCTGGCCGCCGAGACCAAGGACAAATTCAACGAGCTGTTCTGGAACGACGCCACCGGCCGCTACATCGGTTGCATCGATGCCAACGGCGTGCGGCGCGACTATGGCTTCACGTTCGTAAACCTCCACGCGCTCGGCTACGGCCTGGCCGATCCGCCGCGCGCGCGCCGCATCCTCGACTGGCTCGACGGCAAGCGGGTCATCGCCGGCGATACATCGACCGGTCCGGACATCTACCACTTCAAGCTGGGGCCGCGCTCCAACACTATCGACATGGCCAAGGTGCCGGATTGGGTTGAAACCTGGGGCGGCGAGCTGGATCCGGCCCGGCAGGGCAAGTACGGCATGCAGATCCAGAACGGCGGAGTGATTTTCTACACCTCCTACTACGATCTGGAAGCCCGCCTGCGGTACCAGGGCATCGATGGCGCGATGAAGCGGCTGGACGGCATCATGGCGGAGTTCGAAAAGGATGAGCTGCGCCGGATCGACAGCAACCACGTCGGCCATACGCTGATTCTCGGCGTGCTGCTCTGCTTCCCCGAAAGTGGACTGGTGCCCATGTTCTACGTCGACGGCATCATGGGACTTCGTCCGGGTGCCGAAGGGTTGTGGATTAATCCATCCCTGCCGCGCGATTGGGAGTGGGCCGCCGTCAACAGCTATTGGTTCCAAGGGAAGGAATATGCCATCTGCGCCGACGCAACCGCGACCCTGCCCCTGGTTCGCCAAGAGGGCGACCGCACGCTGGTGACGGTTCCAGCCATTGGGCGCTATATTTTGGGTGCGGATGGCCAGATTACGAAGAAGGAGGATTTCTGATGCGCATGCTGTTCATTGTAATGGCCTTGGCGAGTGCGGCGTTCGGTGCAGCGCAAGCCAAGGATGCGCCCGCAGTTCCGGTCTGGTTCGACGCGTTCCAGGCACCGCTGGAGAGCCGTGCGGGCTGGCAGACGTTCCAAGCCGCGTATGCGTTGGAGTTTGTTTCGGCGCTTCCCGAAACCGGTCGGCCCGCCCTGAAGGCGAAGGCTCGTTTCTCGAAGACGAACTTGTCGGCGGTACTGATCTGGCGTTTCCCTGATCTACAGATGCACCGCTTTCGCGCCCGGATCATGGTGCCCGCCAACCTCCCGGCTGGCGATGTCTTTTTCCAGATGGTGGCCAACAACACGCAAGGCGATGCGCTCTTCTTCAAGCCATATCTGGACGGGAAACCCACCTACGACCTGCCATGCCAAACCATCGAGGGACTGAAGCAGCAGCCCGCGTCGCCGCTGCCGCACGGGAAATGGGCCGTCTATGATGTCGGCCTGCCCGGTTCGCTCTTTTTCGAGCAGAAAAAAGGGAAGGCGGCGCATCCCGTCCAGGACATGGCCTTGATGAATACCGGTCGCGACGCGCTCAATCTCAGCGCGGAGAGCCGCCCGGCCATGGAGGTCTTCTTCATGTCGTTCCAGGTTCCGGACAACTCGCCTTTGCTGGACAAGGAGGTCTGGTTCTATATCGATCTGGTCGAAATCTATTGAAGTGACTGGCCTTGGAACAGGCGGTCATGTTGGACATAAACAAATGGAGGAAGATGGAATGAAGCTCGCCGGAAAAATTGTTGCTTGCGCCGCGTTGGCGGCGGGCATCGCGGGTGCCGCGCAGGCGGCGGACACCAAAGACCGTCCGAACATCCTGTTGATCATCGCCGACGACATGGGGTTTTCCGATCTCGGCTGCTACGGCAGCGAAATCAAGACGCCGAACCTCGACCGGCTTGCGGCGGAAGGGGAGCGCTTCACGCAGTTCTACAACTGCGCGCGCTGCTGGCCGACGCGTTCATCGCTGATGACCGGCTACTACGCGCCGCAGACCGGTGCCGACCCGAATCTCGGCCATGGCCATTATGTGAAGTGGACGACCCCGGTGCCGAAAATGCTCAAGCCGCTGGGCTATCGGACGTATCATGCCGGCAAATGGCATGTGCAGGCCACGGATTGCAATTCGGCGCACGATGCCGGGTTCGACCACGCATACGACGAGGCGCAGGGATACCGCTACTTCACGCCGTTCTACCATGCGCTCGACGGCAAGATGCTTCCGCAACCGAAGCCCGAAGACGGGTACTTCATGGACAAGGCCATCGGCAACTACATGATCGACTTCCTTGGTGAGCATTTTGCCGAGCACAGCGACCAGCCCTTCTTTGCCTATATGTCGTTCCTCGGCCCGCACTATCCGCTCAAGGCTCCTCGGGAATTCATCGACCCGTACGACGGGGTATACGACGAGGGGTGGGATGCGATGCGCAAGCATCGCTATGAAAAGCTGATGGCGCTCGGCTTCCCGTCGAACTGGAAGCTTTCCGAGCCGGAGCCGAATGTGATCTCCGTCCATTCGCCCCAAACGGACGAGGCCCGCAAGGTGCAGAACGAAAAGCTCGGCTTCGAGGATGTCTATCAATATGTCCCGTGGGACACGCTCAGCGACAAGCAGAAGAAGGAGCAGGCGGACAAGATGGAAATCCATGCCGCCATGGTCGCGCACCTCGACTATCAGGTTGGGCGGGTGCTGGAGCTGCTGGGAAAGAACGGACAGCTCGACAACACGCTGGTCCTGTTCCTGTCCGACAACGGGGCCGATTGCACCCAGCTTTTGCAGGATGTGCAGTTGCCCGATCAACTCAAATACAAGATCGACAAGACCGCCCCGTGGGGCAGCGAGTTCACCTGCCTTGCGCTCGGTCCGGCCTGGGCCAACGCCTGCAACACGCCGTTCCGCCGTCACAAGATCTGGACGCACGAAGGCGGTATCTCCACGCCGCTCATCGCCCATTGGCCGAAGGGCATCACGCAGAAACCGGGCGGCTTTATCCAGACCCGCGGCCATGTGATCGACTTCATGCCGACCTTCCTGGATTTGGCCGGTGGAGCAATCAAACCGGCTTCGCCGGACGCTCCGCCGTTCCCGGGAAAGAGCCTTGTGCCTACATTCCAAGGTTTGGACGTGCCGCGCGACTTCATCTATTTCAAGCATGTCGGCAACCGTGCGCTCATCAAAGGGAAGTGGAAGATCACCTCGTCGGAGATGGATGGCAACGAGTGGGAGCTCTACAACATCGAGGAAGACCGGACCGAAATGCACAACCTGCGGGCATCCCATCCCGAGGTGCTGAGCGAACTGGTTCGCTTCTGGACCGATTTGGACAACCAGTACAAGAAGCAGGGCGGATATCCGGAATGAGGTAAACCATGAATTCCAAGGAACGGACACAGGCGGCGATAAACTTCCAGGAACCCGACCGGGTTCCGATCAACTACATGAGCAACGCGGGACTCACTGCGCGGCTTAAAGAGCATTTTGGTCTAAAGCCGGACGACAACTACGGGCTGCTCGCTGCGCTCGACGTTGACATCTACAACTATTATCCGGTGTACGCCGGGCGTCAGCTCTTTGAGCCGGTGCCGGGCAAGCATGTCAACGAGTGGGGCATGCGCACCCGCTGGATCGAACACGAATCCGGCGGCTACTGGGACTACTGCGACTTCCCGCTCAAGGGAGCTTCCCCGGAACAGCTCGCGGCGTGGCCAATGCCCGATCCCGACGATTACAACTACGACGAAGGCGCCGCGTTGTGCGAAAAATATCCGGACAAGTTCTGGGCGATCGGCAGTCCCGGCATCGGCGACTTCATGAACTCCAGCGGCATGCTGATGGGTGTGGAGCAGGTGCTCTTCAGCATGGCCGACGATGACGAGGTGCTTTTTAATTTCTGGGATCGTCGCCTCGCGGCGCAGCTGGGCACCCTCGAACGCGCGCTCGACCGCTTTGGCAAACATCTGGACATGGTCTGGATCGGCGAAGACCTCGGCACGCAGATTGCGCCGCTCATCAGCCTCGACATGTTCCGCGAGTTGCTGCGGCCGCGCCATCAGCAGCTGGTCGATCTGGCCCGTGCGCATGATCTGCCGGTGATGGTCCACAGCTGCGGCTCCAGCAGCTGGGCCTTCGAGGATTTCGTCGAAATGGGCGTGCGGGTCGTGGATACCCTGCAACCCGAAGCCGCCAACATGTCGCCGCGCTACTTGAAAGATACATTCGGTGGACGGCTGGCGTTCCACGGCTGCATCTCCACCGCCGGGCCGGTCGCTTCCGGCACGGTCGAAGATACCATCGCCGACTGCCGCGAAAAACTCGATATCCTCATGCCGGGCGGTGGCTACTGCTTTGCACCGACGCACGCCCTTCAGGACAACTCGCCGACCGAAAACGTTGTCGCCATGTACGAAACAGCCCGCACCCACGGCCGCTACCGGAAATAGATCCGGTATGGTCAAGCCGTCGGAAATCAGGATTTGAGATCGTCGGCTATAGTGGCGAACTGTTCGAGGGCCGCTTCGAGGTCGGCGGTGATGTCGGCGGCGATGATTTCCGGCGCGGGCAGGTTGGCGGATTCTTCCAGCGCGTCGTCTTTCAGCCAGAAAATGTCGAGGTTCACCTTGTCGCGCTTGGTCAGTTCTTCGTAGGTGAAAGCCTTGAATCTTTCAGATTCGACGCGGTTGTGACGGCTTCTAAGGTAGGGCTGGCTCTCCGAGCCGGCCGTGGACGCCTGCGGAGAGGCGTCCCTACCAAAATAACAATTCACAAAATCATCGAGATCGCTGCGCTTAAGGGTGTTTTCCTTGAGCGTGAAGTGCAGGTTGGTGCGCAGGTCGTAAATCCAGAGCTTGGAAGTCCACGGCTTTTCCTGGGCCGGTTTGCGGTCGAAGAACAGAACGTTTGCTTTCACTCCTTGCGCGTAGAAGATGCCGGTCGGCAGGCGGAGCAGGGTATGCACATCGGCCTGTTTGAGCAGTTCGCGCCGGATGGTTTCACCCGCGCCGCCTTCAAAGAGCACGTTGTCGGGCAATACCACCGCCGCGCGGCCATGCTGTTTCAGAATCGTGAAAATGTGCTGGAGGAAGTTGAGCTGTTTGTTGCTGGTCGAAGCCCAGAAGTCGTCGCGGTTGATAATCAGCGACTCCTTGGAGCTTTCGCCTCCCTCGTTGATAATCGTCACGCTGCTCTTCTTGCCGAACGGCGGATTGGCCAGCACGATCTCATATTCGCCGTGCTTGCCGGTCAGCGCGTCCTTGGTCACCACCGGCAGTTCCTCTTCGGATTCTCCGCCGATTCCGTGCAGCAGCAGGTTCATCGCGCACAGGCGCGTCACGCTGTCCACCAGCTCGATCCCGAAGAACGTCCCGCTCTTCAGCTTTTTCTTTTGCGCCCGGTCGAGCGTCGGATTTTTTGCCAGATAATCACGCGCGGCCAGCAGGAAGCCGCCGGTACCGCAGGCCGGATCGCAGATCGACTGTCCCGGTTGCGGGGCGTCCGCCTCCACCATGGCGG
>JAIPJC010000130.1 GCA_021734345.1 Kiritimatiellales bacterium
GGAGAAAGTTTGGTGATCGTGTAGCGCGCGTCGCCCCAGTGGATGGAGATGGAGGCTTTGGACTTTAGGCCATAGGCTTTAGAGTCGTATAATTGGGTCAGACAGTCTTTCCAGTCGAAGGTGTCGGTTTCCAAGGTTTGGATGTTTTGAGCGGCCGCGCGTACAACCCTCCGATCCATTTCCAGGGCGGTGATCGTCAATTTTGGAGGGATGACGTCCTCGTCGTCCGAGGACATTGGGGACAATGTCCCTCCAATAAGGTTCATCGCCGCCAAGCTATTGTATCCGAGCCCGAAGCAGACATCCAAAAGGTGCACATCGCCTTTAGCTAGGCGTTCTTTCAGTTTGCCGGGGACGATATATTTTTCTACAGCTTCGAGCCGCGCGCCGGCGGGCGTGTGGTAGTGCTCCTTGTAGTCTTCGTTCCAGAACGTGATGGATGAGTCGCCTGTGGAAACTACTTTCAGTTTCAAGTTTCCCATTTCAGGTTTCAGATTTCCAAAGAGATCGCCCTGCCGCCATTCGCGGCAAATCATTTGCTGCACGACGTAGTCGCGGAACTGACCCTTTTCCATGTGCCACTTCGGGGCGATGAGTTCTTCGTCGAGTGTGTCGGTCGTGAGGCGCATGATCGGGACGGTGGGCGGCATGCGGCGGATAAAGTCCATCAGGTGCTCGGCGAAGTCGTGCTCCATGAGAACGGGCAGCGGCGTAAGCGCGTGTTCCAAAGCGAGTGTAGTACCGCGTTCGATGTGCAGGTTGTGGATCTTGACGGCATCGATCGGCAGGGCGGCGAGGGTGTCGGCCGTCTGCTGGAAGTCTTCTGCTGTTTCGCCGGGCAGGCCGAGAATAACGTGGACGGTGACCTTGAGCCCGAGTTCGTGCAGTTTTTGGATCGCCCGTTCACTGGACGCCCAGTCGTGGCCGCGGTTGATCCGTTCGAGCGTCCGGTCGTGCACGGTCTGTACGCCGAGTTCTACCCATACTTCGATGTGTTTGTTAAGCTCCACGAGGAAGTCGTAGGCCTGCGGGGTAAGGCAGTCGGGGCGCGTGCCGATGCTGACGGCGGTGAAGTCGAAACTGTCGAGCAAGTCGAGATACATCGGCTGCTGGCTTTCACCGAAGGTGGCCGAGAAGGCCTGGATGTAGGCCATGTATTTTTTTGCGCCGTAGCGGTCGCGCGCAAAGCGGATCGCTTCGGCCATTTGCTCCGCAACGCTTTCCCTTCCAATCGTCTGAACCGCAGCAGAGCCGCGCACGTTGCAGAACGTGCAACCGCCGGAGCCGTCAGATTCGCGGTTCGGGCAACCGAGATTAAAGTCGATCGGAACACGGTAGAGCGATTCGCCATGCCGCTCGATCAGGTAGTCCTTATACTGGAGGTAGGGGGAATTCATGTAAAGGCTTGTAGTCCCGCCTTCGGGCGGCTAGTCCGCAGAGACCGCCTGAAAGCGGAACTACGAACGGTTAAACAATAGGCGGTGGCCGCGGGCGGCGGGGTTGACCTGTCCTTCGGCGTAGGCGAGTTGGCCGGAGACGATGGTGGCGGCGATAGAGGATTTGAAGGTGACGCCTTCGAAGGGCGACCAGCCGCATTTGTAGAGGATGTTTTCCTTCGAAACCGTGTGCGGCGTGTCGGTGTCGATGAGGGTTAGGTCGGCCCAATAGCCTTCGCGGATGAAGCCGCGGTCAGCTATTTGGAAAATTTTGGCCGGGTTGTGCGCTGTTTTTTCGGCGACGATTTCCAGCGGGAAAAATTCCAGTGCGGTGACCATGGCGCTTTGGATGAGTGGCAGGCCGGAGGGCGCGGAACCGTAGGGGTTCTGCTTTTCTTCCCAGAGGTGCGGCGCGTGGTCGGTGCCGATGGTGTCGATGACATCGTCCAAAACCGCTTGGCGGAGTGCATCGCGGTCGGCAGGCGTTTTGATGGCGGGGTTGCATTTGATAAGCGCACCGAGGCGGTCGTAGTCGTCGGCCGAAAACCAGAGCATATGCGGGCAGGCTTCGGCGGTGATTTTTTTGCCGTCGACCGATCCTGCTTTGAACAGCCCGAGTTCCTTGGCGGTGGTCAGATGGAGGACGTGGATTTGGGCGTCGAACTTGGTGGCCAGTTCGACGGCGAGGGCGGTGGAGCGGTAGCAGGCTTCTTCGGAGCGGATTTTCCAATGCTCGGAAAAGGGAATGTTTTCGCCGTATTTTTCGCGGGCGGCAATTTCGTTGGCGCGGATGGTGTTGGTATCTTCACAGTGCAGGGAAATCGGCACCTTGATCTTGCCGAAGATATCTTCCAGTTGCTGGAAACGGTCGACCAGCAGGTTGCCCGTCGAAGCACCCATGAAGAGCTTTACGCCGCAGACGGTTTGCGGATCCATCGCCAGCAACTCGTCGAGGTTGCTGTTGGAGGCACCGAGGTGGAAGGAATAGTTGGCGATCGATTTGGTGGCGGCCAAGGCGAATTTGTCTTCGAGCACGGCATTGGTGACGGCGGCGGGTTTGGTGTTGGGCATCTCCATGAAGGAGGTAACGCCTCCCGCGACGGCCGCCGCGGATTCGGAGTGCATGTCGGCCTTCTGTTCGAGTCCCGGCTCGCGGAAGTGGACGTGGCAGTCGATCATGCCCGGCAGCAGCGCCTTGCCCTGGGCGTCGATGACGGTGTCGGCCGGTTGATTGGGCAAACTGGACGCGATCTTTTCGATCCGGCCATTTTTGATGAATACATCGGCGGGCCGACGGGAGCCTTCGTTGACGAGATTGGCGTTGGTGATCAGTATGGTTTGCATGCGGGGCACATTATGGAAACCGGTATTCCGATGCAAAAGAATTGTGGCCGGAGTCGGGCCTGATTGCGGGCGGGGAGGTGATGCCGGGTTTAGCGAGGCGATAAATGGTATAATTTTGTTGTAATTTTGTTCACATTGTTGCGGGTAGCGGATACACATAACGGCATGAACAGTCCAACCCAGCAGGAGATCGCAGATCGACTTGGCATATCGCGCGCAACGGTCAGCCGTGTGTTGCGCAATGTGACCGGGCCTAAATCAAGAACAGCGGTGCGCATTCTGGAGGCGGCCCGGGAAATGGGGTACCGCCTGCCTGCCACGGAATTCTCCGTGTCCCGCAAGGGCGCGGGACGGCAGAAAACATTGGGGTTGGGGGTGATTCTCGGCGTCATAAAGGAAAAAACACCGAACAGCGCCGAAGTTCCCATGCGTATTTTACACGGAGTGACCGATGCCGCCCGGCAGCATAATGCCTTGCTGCATGTGGAATATGTTTCCGAGGAAGTCGCCTCCCAGATTACTTCGACACGCGACATTCCGGCATCCTTGCGCAAACCGCAGATCTCCGGGGTGTTGCTGGTTGGTTCGCTGCCGTCGCTGGCCGCATCGGTGGTGGCGTCGCGCAAGCCCTGCGTGAGCCTGGGCTTCCATGATACGGATGTGCGGATGGATTGCATCGGGCAGGACGACCGTTCGGCGGTTGAACAACTGGTTCAACGACTCAAAGGACTGGGACATCGCAAAATCGGCTATTATTGCAAAGATCCGCGGATGGCATTTTCCCGCTCCCGGTTTGCCGGGTATGTCGAGGCACTGGCGCTTGAGGGGCTTCCGTATGATCCGGAGTATTCGATAAATATCTGGAAACCGCTCGGCGACGATGGTTTGGCGAAGGTGGTTGAAGGCGTTCGCTCGGGAGTCCGGGCGTGGATTTGCGCGCACGATGACTGGGGCTACGAGATAGTGAGGCATTTGCAAGCGCACGGGTTTTCTGTTCCGGAGGATGTTTCGGTATGCGGGTTCGATCATCTGCATGTGCCCTCTGACGCCAAATCACTCCTGTCGGTGGAATGGCCGTTCGAGGACATGGGGGCGGCGGGCATCGAGATGCTGGTGCGGCGCATCAACGAGCCGATGCGGGCCGTTAGCCAGGTGTTGTTCGATGGCCGGGTGATTGAAGGCGCGAGTGCTTCGTCGCTTTAAGCATTGCCAAGGATAAAGAGCGGGATGAATCGACCTAATATACTGATTTTCATGACGGATCAGCAGCGCGGGGCGACGGTTCTTCCAGAGCATCCCGCCCAAACGCCGGTGCTGGATCGGTTCCGGAAACAGGCGGTCACGTTTCGCAATGCCTTTTGTCCATCCCCGCACTGTTGTCCTTCCCGGGCGACTTTCATGACCGGCCTGTATCCCAGCGAGCATGGCGTATGGAATAATGTTTGCGTACAGAATGCGCTTTCGACGGGGCTGAACAAAGGGGTGCGCTGCTGGAGCGAAGATCTGACGGAGTCGGGCTACCGCATGGACTGGAACGGAAAATGGCACGTGAGTTGGGACGAGGGGCCGGACAATCGCGGTTTCAACGTTCATTCGATTTCCGCCGGAGCCCGCCACCAGAGGCAGGGCGTCATGGGATGGGATTGGAGCGATTACCAGACGCTGGCCGAAAAGAACGAGGATTTGGAAACAGCGCGTCATCCCGGCGAAATCCTGCGTCCCGGCTGGGGAAGTTATACGCACTATGGCATAGATGAAAACCCGTACGGGGATATGGCCCATGTGCAATCCGCCATCGAGGTGATTCGGAGCCGCGACACCGGAAAACCCTGGTGCCACTATCTGGGTCCGCTGGGTCCGCATGATCCATACAAGGTTCCGCAACGGTTTCTCGATCTGTACGACATCGATTCCATCGGGTTGCCTCCCAACTTTGATGATCGAATGGAGGACAAGCCGGCGCTCTATCGCCGCACCCGCGACCGGTTTGATCAACTCGATCCGGCGGAACATCGCGAAGCGATCCGCCATTACTACGCGTTTTGCTCCTATGAGGATTATCTCTTCGGGCTGGTGCTGGATGCATTGGAAGAGAGCGGACAGGCGGATAACACGGTCGTGATCTATTGTTCCGATCACGGCGACTATCTCGGGGAGCACGGTCTTTGGTGCAAAGGGCTTCCCTGCTTCCGGGGAGCCTACGAGGTGCCACTGATGATCCGCTGGCCGGCACGGCTCGCAGCGCCGGGCCGCACGGAGGAGTCTTTTGTTTCGCTGGCGGATTTCGCCCCAACCCTGCTGGAGTTGGCTGGTGTGAAAACGGACCGTACGTTTTCAGGGGCCAGTCTGTTGCCGTTTTTACGGGACGAGGAGGTTTCGGAGTGGCGGGATGCCGTCTTCACGCAGAGCAACGGAAATGAACTGTACGGGATACAGCGCTCCATTATGACCCGCGACTGGAAGCTGGTTTACAACGGCTTCGACTATGACGAGCTTTATGACTTGCAACGGGATCCGCACGAAACCCGGAACCTCGCCACCGAGCCGCAGTATGCGGAAATAAAACGCGCCCTTTATCAGCGCCTTTGGCGCTTTGCGAGCGAGCATGGCGAGCAGGGAATCAGCGCCTATATCATGACCGGTCTAGCCGAATACGGTCCGATGGAAGCCTTCCGTCACTCCGTTTGATCCAGTCTCTGGAAGACAGAACCTCGCCAATTGGCGACGACTGTTGAGACCAGTGAGTCCTTTTTACTTGGCGGCTTCGGCCTTGCTCATTTTGGCGGAGTTTTCCATGCGGGCCGCGACAATCGCCAACATTTTTTCCGTTCCGGGGATCGGGCCTTTTAGGACAGGGTCATTGGTGTCGTGCATCCATTGATCGCATTGGGCGGCCAATTTGTTTTTGATCTCCAGATATTTTGGATCATCGGCAAGGTTCACAAACTCCTCGGGATCGGTGTCCAGATCGTACAGTTCCTCGTGCGGCCGCGGAGGGTTGTACCGGAAGTGCGGACTGTCGGGTTGGTCGAAGTCGCCCCCGGCCACATATTCATTCGGCCAGGTTTGCCGGATCTCTTCGTGGGGACTATTGAGGATCTCGTTGGGCAGCAAGCAGCGCCTGGCTCCGGGATGGAGGTTGCGGAGATAGTGGTAGCGCCCGGTCCTGACGCTGCGGACGGGGTCGTAGTTTTCGTGCCAGTTGCGCTCCGTGAAGATGGCCTCTTGCGGTGTATACGCTCCGCCGCAAAGGCGCGGCCAGAACGATCTGCCCTGGACATCGGAGGAGCAAGGCACGCCGGCCATTTCCAGGAAAGTCGGTAGGAAGTCGATGTTGTTGACCAGCTCCTTCATGCGGCTGCCCGCTTCGATAACGCCGGGCATCTGCATGAGGGTTCCAATCTCCATCCCGCGTTCGTATACGGTTCCCTTGGCCCGGCTACCCCAGATGCCGTGGTCGGTGGTGAAGACGAACAGGGTGTTTTCGCGCAGGCCCAGCCGGTCGACGGCTGCGAACAATCGCCCGAAATGGAGGTCCATGTACCGGATGCAGGGGACAAAGCGGGAGAAGATCATCCGCGAATAGTCGTTGTCGGGACAGTGGGCGGGGACATGCACATCCTCCGGTTTATCGATGCCGTAAACCTTGTTGGGCCGGTCGAGCAGTTCGGTATAGTAGGCGCCCGGCTTCCACATGCTGGCGTGAACCTCCTGTGTGCCCAGGTTGAGATAGAACGGTTCGCCGGCATCGCGTTTGGTCTCAAGATAGCCGATGGCGGCATCAACGACATTTTCAACCAATACGTCTTCACCGGGCTTTTTGTTCAGTCGGACTTGGTAATGGTTGTCTTCGCTCCGCCGGCGTTCGTGCTGGAAGCCGGCCCATGCCGTTTCATAACCCGCGTCGTTCAGGTAGTCGACGATGGTCTTGCGGTCGGTCGATAGCGACCAGCCGTGGTTCACCATGCCGACCAACCCGTTCGTATGCTGGTATTGCCCGGTCATGGCGCAGGCGCGCGACGGGCAGCAAGGCGGCGCGCCGCAGTAGGCATGGTCCAGTGTGATGCCGCCTTCGGCGAAGGCTTGCAGGTTCGGGGTGTCGATAGGGGTTCCGTAGGGGCTGAAATACCGGCCCAAATCATGGACCACCATGTAGATGATGTTCGGACGTTTTTGCGCGGTTGGGATTTTGGACCAGGAAGATTGTGGCAATCCCAGCGTCGCCATGGCTCCCGCCGTTCCGAGGGTTGTTGTTTCAAGGAAGTTTCTGCGTTTCATATAGGATCCTTTTGTATGATGGAGATTCCAATCCCAAGATTGTGTTGCATGAAATTACATTTATTTAATCAGAAGTCAACGGCATTTTTGTCCTTGTGTCCCGATTTCCGTTGGATATAGGTAGTTTTTGTTCGGCTATTGCTGGCATTTTTGCCTCCATAATTTTCTGCCAACAGGTATTGTTCAAAAAAACGGGAGATGATCGATCCGTCAATATGATCAAAAATGTGCATATAAATATTGATGTAATGTAAACTTCTGATAATACTGTCGCGTTGAATTTAGGGTGTATGGGCGAGAGAGCACGGCTTCGCAAACAAAAGGAGAGATGATGAATGCAGGAAAGCTAATCGGGATCTTGGCGGCAGCATGGGGCGTTGGCGTGGTTCAGGCGGCGGTCATATATTCAAACGATTTCAGCGGTGCGGTCGGCACTGCTGGTGAAGAGTCTGCTCCGACGACGACCATCGGGGCGTTTAGGGATCATTCGGCTTTTGCCTTTCTGGACGGTAGCGGACACTTGGAAGCAACCGCCGCCATCCCGAATGCCAACTACCGTGTATATCGTGGTTTGACGGGATCGGGTGATCCGTCGATCGCGGCGGTCAAGTGCACGGTTGCCATGCGCGCACCGACCGATGGTTGGCTCGGAGTAGGCTTCCATGGATTGAATGCCAACGGGCTGACGTCGACCAACAGTGATTCTGGACCATGGGCCACGGTTACGCCTTCGGGTGTTGTTGTCTATGGTGGCAGCATGACCACCGGAAGTCTGAATGTATTTTCTGCCACGCATAAGCCCGGCGAGCGGATTGATGTTGCAATGACGTATCATCCCGCAACCAAGACGCTGGATCTTGCTGTGAACGGCATCGCGGTCGCGAATGGGGTGGCCATTGCACATCTCCAGGAAACAACCGGCACAGCGGCCGACCCGATGCTCCAGTATTTTCAGCTCAACTTTTTCAATCAAACCCCTGCCGCAGACGGCGGAGCCTATGTGGATGGTTTGGTTGTTGAAACGATGAATTAGCGATGGGGGTGAACATCATGGAAACAACCGATTTTAATCGCAGGGGATTTATCCAGGGGACGACCGGTGCGCTGTTCTTTTTGGCGGGGCTGGGCGGACGTCGGGCAGATGGGGCGGAGCTGGTCTATGACATGGGCCACAAGTTTCCTTTGACGAAAATCCCCGCTCCGACCGACCAGGTGCGCATGATGGCCGGGTATCTGGAAACCTATGAGTCCCCCAAGGGCACGATGGATGCGCGGGGTGGTTGGACCGCAGTCTACGACATCCTCAAGTTCGAGTCGACACCGGGCTACAAGCAGTCCTCCAAAACGCTGATGTACAATACCGTGCTGGGACAGGTGGCGATTGCCAAGCGCTCCGCCTCCCCGGACTACGAAGTCCAGATGTCGTACCGGCCTACCCAGTCGGAGGAGTCGGTCACGGCAAGGATCGCCTGTTCGGACAGCCCCATTGCGGCGCTCAAGGGGTGGGATCTGGAATGGGACTGCCGGGGCAAGGGGACGGAGCTTTCGTACACGAACCGCGAGCAGGGCGCGGTGGGGACGGATCATTTTTCCGTGACATCGCGGGGGAATACCGATCGGTTTGAATCGAAGCAGCCGCTCGCTTGTCTTTGGACATTGATGGATGCCGTCCGGTGGCTGCCGGCAACGACCGGCTGGAGCCGCGGGTTCGACATGTACATGGATCTTTCGTCGTTGCGGCGGAACCAGTCGCTCTCCTTCGCCGGACGCGGGCAGGTTGCGCTTGCGGCGGGGATGCAGGAACTGAATTTCTACGAACAACGCGGCGAAGGGATCGAGCCGATCCACTATGCAGTGGACGGGCAGCGGCGGACGATTTTTGTTACGCAAGGACAGCTCGGCTGGGGCTTGAACCGGATTGAGGAGGTGTAGGTATGGAACGGAGGCCCAATATTGTTTTTGTGCATGTGGACCAGCTGAAGCGGTCCGCCATCGGCACCTACGGCTGCCCCTATGTGAAAACCCCGAACATCGACCGCGTGATCGCGGACAGCACGCACTTCACTCGGTCCTATACTGCCGTGCCGGTCTGCGTGCCGGCCCGCACCAGCTGGTACACCGGGCTGGAGCAGGAACAGAGCGGCATTACCGAAAACGCGCGCTGGATCGATCGGGATGTGGTCAAGCCGGCGGAACTCGGAACGTGGCTGCGGGACAAGGGTGGCTACGACACGGTCTACATGGGCAAGTGGCACGTCGCGCTCAAGCCTCAGACCTGCGGATTCCGATTCCTGCACGACAGCAACCCCGTTGGGGAATACGGCGACACCGCCGTGGCCCGCGCTGCCGAGGAGTTTTTGCTGACCTATAAGGAGGAGAAACCATTTTTCCTCAATGTTGGCCTGCTCAATCCGCACGACATCTGCTACTGGTCGTTCCAG
>JAIPJC010000004.1 GCA_021734345.1 Kiritimatiellales bacterium
CGCCGGAACCGGAAGACCCGCCAGCTCGCAAAGCGTCGGGAAAATATCCACCAGCTCCACCAGCCGATCCGTGCGCCCCGGTGCCACGGACGGCGCACGCACGATCAACGGGCAATGGGCCGCCGCTTCAAAGTCGGTGTCCTTTCCGATGATGCCGTTGTCGCCGAGATGGAATCCGTTGTCGCCCCACAGGACAACCACGGTGTTGCTTTCCATCCCCAGCTTCTTCAGTTCATCCAAAACCTGTCCGACCTGCGCATCGGCAAACGAACTCGCGGCATGGTAGCCGTGGATGGCGCGGCGCAAAACCGCTTCGCCGACGGGTCCGTTTTTCGGTACATCGGAATAGCTGCGCAGTTCGAAGGAGTCGTGCGTATGCCAGGCCGGCGCTCCTTCCGGAAAAGAGCCGTTCGCCGGGACGGGTAAACGATCCGGATCATACAGATCCCAATATTTTTTCGGCACGATCAGCGGCAGGTGCGGCTTCAGGAATCCGACCGCCAAAAACAGGGGTTGATCCGAATCCTTGTAGGCGCGCAAAACCTGGATGGCACGTTTTGCCAGCTCCCCATCGGGGTAGAGTTTTTCGTCCGCTTCAGCCGCCTCGCTGAAAGGGCCGACGGTGTAGACATACTTCTGGTGTTCGGTGAACTTTTCGCCCGCCGCTTCACGGGCGGCGATGGCTTGTTGCCGCTTCTTTTGGTCTTCGATGTTTTGCGGAAGGAAATATCCCCGGCCGGGTATATCCTCCCAGCGGCTCCATGAAGCCGGATCGGTGTTGGCCATGTGATGGAATATTTTTCCCATGCCGACCGTTTGATAACCTTGTTCGCGAAAATACTGGGGCAAGGAAACCGCATCCGGCATGGCCGCGCGGAAGCTGCGTACGTTGTCCCGCACGCCGCTGTGTTCCGGGTACATGCCCGACAATACACTGGCCCGCGACGGACCGCAGATGGCGAACTGGCAGTAGGCCCGATCAAAAACAAAGCCGCGTCCGGCCAGCCGGTCGATGTTCGGCGTTTTCATCTGCGCGTTGCCGTAGCAGCCGAGCTGCGGGCGCAGGTCGTCGACGCAGATGAACAGGACATTCGGACGGGACGCGATTCCGTTGCCGCCTTGTGCAACCGCCACGGTTATGAGATGGGCGGCAAACAGCCCGCTACCGAAAATCCGCTTGAAATTGAATATGTTTCCCATGTCGATTCCCCATGCGTCATTTTAATTCGAATATTGCAAATCCAATCCCGCCAAGCCGGAAGGTCGCGTTGCCGGATTGCTGTTCCGCCGCCACATCCCCGCAAGAAAACCGGGGGGACAGATTCCCCTCCAGCCGAAGCGATACGGTTTCGTTCCGGTCGGCCGGGTTCAGCGCAACAACCAGTTTTCTACCCTTCCAACTGCGCATGTAGACCACGGCGCTGCCATCCGGCTCGGCGTGCAACACCACCAGCTTCCCCCGCGGGCCGAGTGCAGGAAACGTTTTCCGCAATGCAATCAGTTGGCGGACAAAATTCAGCAAGGAGTCCGGATCGTTTTCCTGCTCCGATACCAACGGCCGGGTTTTGCTGTTATCCTGCGGAAGATAGAGACGGCTGGCAGGTACCGTTGAGAAGCCGGCATTCCTTGCACGGTTCCATTGCATCGGCGTGCGGCATCCGGCGCGCACATAGGCTCCGTCGCGGTTCGGCGCATCGGCGAGATGCCGCATGCCGGTTTCATCGCCGTAGTACAGCGCGGGCACAACCGGCAGCGTAAAAATAAATCCGTACGCGACCTTCAATTCAGAAGCCGTGCGCCCGATGGAAATCCGGGGCAAATCGTGGTTGCCGGTCGGCATGGAGATCAACCCGCGCCTGCCGATCGAACGAAGCTGCGCCTGTAGGTAGTCGAGAAACGGAATGCACTGCCCGCCACCGGCTTTCCTGAAAAAGCTGATTCCGTCCTTTCCATCCGGCACGACATTTGAACCGGGCTCCATGCGGAAGAGTTGCGTATAGGCCGGGGCGCTATGCAGGAGAAAATCCATATGGAACCCGCAGCGGATCGCATTGTTCGGCTCCGACCACTCGGCCAGCAGCACCGCCTCCGGCCAGTTCTTGTCGAGCCAGCTCCGGATATCGGAATAAATAATCTTGAGTCCCTTGCCGTCCACATCGTCCTTGACCAGCGAATTGGCCATGTCGACCCGGAAACCGCTGACGCCTTTTTTCAGCCAGAACTCCATGGTCTTTTTGAGTTCGTCGCGCGTTGCGATCGCGTCCGGATGATTAATCGGTATTTGCCACGGCTCCTTCGGATTCAGGTAGCCGTAGTTGAGCGCAGGCTGGAACGAAAAGAAGTTGATCAGGTATTTCCCGCTGCGTTCCGTATCGCCGCCGAGGAACAGTCCCGGGGCGCCCCGGAAGATGTGATCGGTCCAGACATAGCGATTATCGTACGTCGTCTTTTTGCCGGAGGCGGAAGCCTTGAACCACGCATGCTCGATGGAGGTATGTCCGGGAACCAGATCCAGCATGATGCGCATTCCGCGCTTCTTGGCTTCGCGGCACAGACGCACCACATCGGCATTGGAACCATAGCGCTCCGCGACGTGGTAGTAGTCGCGCACATCGTAGCCGCCGTCCTGGAACGGCGAATCATAGATCGGGTTGATCCAGACCAGGTTCACCCCCAGCGACTGGATGTAGTCGAGCTTTTCAACGATGCCGGGCAGATCGCCAATCCCGTCGCCATTGGAATCATAAAACGACGCCGGGAAAATATTGTACATCACAGCATCGTCCAGCCATTCCGGGTATGTGTTCATGGCGTGCCCTCCCAGTAGATATATTCCGGAATACCCGGTTCAAGGTTAAGTTCCACCGAAGCGGAATTCGTCGCAATCAAACTGCTCGTGCCGTCACGCCACACATAAACCGACGCAGCGACCGCCGGCAACCGTATTGTTTTTTTGCCGCCGTTGAACGACTGCACCATCAGAAAGTTTCCGGACGCCTGGATAAAGTCCGGCGCGTCGAATTCGTCCGAAACCGGCTCCATGTAGAGATGGCAACCCGCCTTTTTGAACAAGGCCCGCCAAACGTCAACGCTCAGTCGGGACGTACCAAGATAGACCGAGGTCCAGTCGTCCATCGCCTTCCAGGCGCACGACGCTTCGCCGGTCGCCGTGTAGTTGGCAAAAACAACCGCATTGGAGTCCGATACCGTCAGGTAGGGATTCACGTCCGCCAGCACCGTGCCGGGACACGTGGTTATGAAAGAAAGGTCGCGATTGTCGCCGAGCACGTTTTCATATTTCCCGGGTAGCAGCGTATCCGGAACCAGCTGTGCTTCAGGATTGATGGACTTCCGTTGCAGCGTAAGATCCATGCCGCCAAACCCGGAAAGCTCCGGCGGACGGTCTGCCTTGAACATGTCCGGCAGGTAGCAGAAAACCACCATGCGGCCGCCCTTCATGAATTTTGTTTGAAGCGCGGTCTTCTGTTCCGGAGTAATTCGATACGGCGTCAAAAGGAGGACACATCGCACCGAGTCGGGAATTTTATCCAGATCGTTCTGTAGATAGTAGCCGCAGGTGACATCCACCCGCGATAGCATCATACGCGTTTCATAGACCCAACGTCCAAAAACTGGACGGGCTGAAACCTGTTGCCAGATTGGATAGGTTTCATCGATCACCACGGCCACCTGCGGGCGATATGTTTCCCCCAGATCGAGCGTCTGCCGTAACGCATCCGCCTTGCGGTACCAGTCCCAAATACCTGCATCGTTGAAGCGTCCATCCGAGAGCAAATCCTGCCAATGCATCATTTCGCCATGCGCCATCGCCACGCCCATGTCCCGCTTTAGCACCGCCATGGTTTGCTTCATATCCGCTGTGCGCTGCGGCCATCCCGGTGCCCAGTCGCAATCCGGCGGCACGGCCAAATGTGTGTAGGAATCCTCCTCGAAGAAGACCGCCTTGCCGTTCAGCCGCGCGCTGTCATGGGGGCTGATAAAATCGGCTGGCAGCCCGAACGAGCGGTTGAACATGTTGTAGGAATAGGAGCACCCGTAGAAATCCACATCCGGCGAAGCCAGCAGTTTGGATAGCCCGAGGTGCCCGCCCTGCTGCGGCCAGACATCGTTCCAGGCGTGCTCGAAAAGGTAGCCGTAAAAATAACCGACCAGCGTTCGTCCTTCCGTTTTTTCCTTGATCGTTCTAGCGATGGAAAGCATCAGTTCCGGGCTGCGCGTATTGAAGAAGAGCGCAAAATCGATTTCGCGCTGCTGCTTCGACGGGTCGCGGAACAGGCCAAACGTTCCCGTGTCCCGCTCCTCTTTGGTGGGCAGCCGGATCTCGTCGAAGCGACGATAGTCCGCGTGCCACGCATTGTTGAGCGTTGCCATGGATGGATAGTTTTGTGCGAGCCATGTTTGGAAAGCGGTTTCCATCAACGGCGAATAGCCACCGGACTTGTCCAGCTCCCACATGTGCCACTCGCCGGTGTAGTAATAAAGAGGAATCACGCCGATGAACCGGGAGGCATATTTAGACCCGGCAATCAGGTCGAGCAGTTCGCCCATTCGACGGTTTGCCTCCTGAAGCCATTTCTCCGACACGGGCGACGCGATATCGGCGACCTTCTGTCCGTCGGCAAAGGTGTAGAGTTGATCTGGATTGTCTTTGTACCAATCGGCGGAAACCCCCATCCAAACGCGCGGCAGAATCAGCGCATCCGGGAAAGGATCCATGAATTTTTTCAGAGTTTGTAAAATGTCATTGGTGGTCGCAGTGCCCGGCAGCAGCAGTTGAACGGAAAGTACGCGGAAGCCGGCGTCGTACGCTTTGCGCATGCCCTCAAGGGCAAGATCGTCGCGCTGGTATTGGTTGTTTGCATAATAGGTCGTGGCCGGAAATTCCCTGCCGTTCACGACAAACAACGGTCCTTGGGGACTTGAAGGTATGACGCGGGCGTCGGGAAAAGCCAATGCGGCAAAAACTCCGGAGCACCAGCTGGCCATGCTTAAAAAAAGTAATGTTTTTTTCATCATGCTTCCTAATGCCGCTCGCGAACGGCGTCGATCATGGCCAGATAGTTTTCAACCGGTGTGTATTCGGGAATGCTGTTGCCGGTGCCCAGTGCATACCCACCTCGTTCCGAGGTCTGCGCGATGATCGCCTTCGCCCGCTCATACACCGCTTCCGGCGTTGCCCGGCAGACAAAATCCAGATCCAGTCCACCGAGGATGGCGATGCGGTCGCCGTATTTTTCATAGGCTTGTTCCACCGGGAGGATGGCATCCTCATAGGAATGTTTGGCGTCGAACTGCATGTCGTCGATGATGTCATCCAAGACCTCGTCCAGCTGGCCGCATGAATGCAGGATCGCCGGGCGTCCGGCGGCGTGGATGGCGGCTACGATTTTCTTGTGCCACGGGAACACAAAACGGCGCAATTGATCCGGGCTTAGCAGGGTCTGGGTACGGAAGCCCCAGTCGTCGTTGGAAATAACGGCTCCGACCGTGTCGTGCTTCAGGCAGTTTTCATAGTAGCGCAGAAAACGGGAACCGACCTGGTCGAAGATATCCGCGGCCAGCTCCTCGTCCTCCATGAGCATGAGGCAGAGATTTTCATAACCGACCAGCTTTGTGACGTTTTCAAACACACCACCGGCACCCCAAATGATCAGTTTCATGCCGGCGGGTATGAATGGCTTGATGTCATCGAGCAGATGGTAGGACGCCGCATCCGGATCGGGCCATGGATATGCGTTGAAAGACTCCCGATCATGGATGACCGCGCCTTCGTTCATGGAACAGGAAGCCTTGGAGTGTTTGTCCTCCGCCTGGAAAATGAAATCCGTCAGCACGATGGAGGCGTAGTCATAGCCCAGGTTTTTATAACCGAGAATAATGGTCAGCATCCCTTGCAGTTCGTCCGGACAATCGAAAGGAAGCGGACCGGCAAAGCGCTGGTAGAGCGGCCAGTTTAAATAGAACTCGAAGAGGGTCGGGCGCGCCGGGCACTTGTTTTGCAAGACCGCGCGGATATTCTCAAAATCGGGGGCTGGGCGGTATTCCTCAGCAAGCATAAATTCTCCAAGTAACAACCACCCGAATGTACCGTTGCGCAAGGATACCGTCCATTGGCCTTTACAAAACAAACTTAATGGAAAACAAACAGCGGAACGCTGGTGTGCCAACCCTCGTGATCTACTCCTGCGCAACGGATACGCGGTCGAATATCGCCGATCCGTTGTTGGATGTGCCCAGTCCGGCATAGCCGTTCGCATAGGTTGCATCGGTGGCGTTGATGACCAGGTTTCCATTGGCGTACACGTCGATGTGGCCTCCAATCGCCTCCACCCGCACCCTGACAAATCCCTGCGTTGGATCAAATCCCGACCAGGCGCTGGCAATGGCACCGCCAGGTTTATACAAGGTGACCATCCCGTTCGAACCGAGATGGGCCAGATAGCCGCTTGCGGTATACGGGTCGGCTTCCTGCGTTTTGCGGAATTGAAGACCCGCCCATCCGGATCCCGAAAGACGGATATCCGCCTCCATGACCAGATTGGATGCCGTATAGCCGGACAGAGTCATCGAATGGGCTCCACTCGCGTTGGTCTGGTGCAGCTCACCCTGCGCCACCGCCCAGCTGCCGGATGATACCGTCCATTGCGCAAGCGTTGCATCGTTGAACCCGTCCACCATTTTCAGGCCGAGGCGGTCGACCAGATTAGCCAGCAATTCCGGTGCGATGGCCGGCGAGCAGATGTAGACCGAATCCCATACGCGGTTTGTGCTGCCCGGCGATATGGCGGCGGCGATCTTGCTGGTATCGTCCGCATACACCGCGAGCGATTCCACCCCGGGCAAACCGCTGCGGATGTAGAACTGCGGCTTGAAATTGGTGTTGCCGGTTCCAAACGCGGGAACCGCCGTTGTCAAACCATGGGCCACCGGCGTCGCCCAATCACGGATCGACGCGGTTAAAACACCGGGCCGGATGCCGCCGGTAAGCCGGTTGACAAACCATTCACTGGTTGCCGTCTGCTCCGCCAAATGCCGTGGATCAACATACCCCGGCGCATAGAACCAGACGGCCATGCATCCCGGTTGTGCATCCAGCCGCGCGAGCACACTCAAGGCATCGTTGCGATCCACCACAAACGTATCCGCAAAAATATACATTTTCACGGAAGACGGAATATTGCCGGCGATGAAGTCATCCAGCATGTACCACCCCACCGGCGTATCGCGCACCTCCACGATGTGCTGGATCATCTGCGTGAGGGTGTTGGCCTTGTCCGCACTGTAGACCGCCGGAAGCACCGGGTTGCGCGAAACCATGTAGCGCGCCGTCTTTTCGTTGCGGATCACCGCGATTTCCGGAGCGAAGGCTGTAATGTTGGTGGCAAGGCAATGGTTCTCCCAGTACTTGTTCCGTTCCGCCACATAGTTCCAGATGTTCGTATCGTTCAGGATCGACCAGCTTTCGCCGTTGACCACGATGTCGAAAAACCAGAAGCCGCACTGTCGCGCGATCCATTCCTGGAAGTCGTAGGCATACACCTTCAAGGTCTCGCCGATGCCGGATGACCGCTCCGCATTGAGGCTTAAGTGGGTGGCCATGTCGTTTTCGTGCCAGAACAGTTTTCCGTGTTGCTGGATCGTGTCCACCGTCCCGTGGAACGGCATCGTCCAATGGTCCACTTCGGGATAGAGCGGGGTTCCCAGCACGTCGATATCCGGGCATTCAAGCAGCTCCATCAACTTGAGATGCCCGCTGTGGTTGAGCCCAGCCATGGTCAAAGATGTCTTCGCCAACGGGTGCAGATATTGCCAAAACATCCCCACCAGCTTGTTGGGGCCGGCCACCCCTTTGATGTAGGCAGCAATCCGTGTCGCGCCATAGTTCATCGTTCCGTTGAAGAAATCAAAAAAATCGACGGCATACCGGTCGGTATCCGGATTGAAGAAATCGCCGTCGGCCGTACGGCTCACCCGCTTGCTCCATGAAGGCACCTTGATGTCGGACAACGCGGCATGCGCGGTTCCCCAGGCCGCGTTCAGCGCCTCGACGGTGGAATATTTATTCGCGGCCCAATCCCGGAAACCGGCTTCCGTGCACGACCCGAATCCCGGCACCAAATTGCCGTTCCATATTGCGTAGTACCACTCGCCAATGTCGCTGAACGCAGGCCAGTACATGACGATGCGGTCGCCGTATGCAGCTTCCAGATGCCCGATGACATTGCTGACGCTTAGTTCCACATCGCGCCAGACCTTTTCCGACAGCGGACTCTGCCGGTCGTGCACCTGGTTCGTTCCGCCACTAATGTTGTAGTCCCACACCATCTGGCTGTAGTCGTTGGCCGACGGGTACTTGTTGGTCTCCGACATCTGGTTGTGCGAGCGGTAGTAGGGATCCGGTGTCAGTCCCAGATCGATGATGAAATACGCGTTCGAATCGACATTGATGATGTCGTTGATCTCGCTGTCGTCGTACACAATCGTTTCGCTACGCAGCAGTTTTCGCGGCAGACCGAGCCGGTTTAACTGCACTTGAACCTGATAGATATGAAGTCCCGCATCCCGCGCCAGACCCATCGTCTCCAGACAACTGTTCCAATAGTTTGTTCCGGGAGATTTCCCCAGGGTCTTGTAGGCCATCGGAACCGTGGGCTTCCCATTGATGCAGAGCCGCGGCATTCCATTGATCGTGCGCACCTCCGCCGTGCATGGCCATGGCCGCACCTCGGCATCGATCCGCGGCCCAGCGAGGACAAACGTGAACGCCTGCGCCTCATGGAACACCGTTCCAGAAAGAACAATCCCTGCCAGCATCAACTGTTGCCATCGATTCATTTTTATCCCGAGACCGTATATCAAAGCCCATGCGCTTTTTTGAGGCGTTGAAGCTCCGCCGGGTCAAGCAGTGGATCAACCGTCTTTTTTTGCCAACCTTGCAGCATATCCCGAAGTTTGTTCAACGCCGCCGCATATTCCGGGTTGCCTGCCAGATTAACCCATTCGTACGGATCCTTGTCGAGATTGTAGAGTTCCCATTCGGGCGGATGCAGAGCAGTTTCAAAAGCGGTTCTAAGAGACTCGTCCTTCAGTCCGGCAAGACGGTCTATACCGCGCCGGTTGACTGGATTTTTCCGAACGGCATCCAGATTGTGAATCAGCTTCAGGTTGCCGGCACGAATAGACCGGCGCGGATAGAAATGAATCTCGGCATGGGAGGTGTATTCCGCAAACAAATCCTTGCGCCAATCCTTCGGCGTATCGCCCTGCAAAACCGAACGCAACGACCTTCCCGCCACCAGCGGACATGCCGCCCCGACCGCATCCAAAATGGTTGGGACAATATCCACCTCCGACACGAAATCATCACACTGCAATCCGGCCACGCTGGTGCCCGGCCACTTGACGACAAACGGAACCTGCAAGCCCGCCTCATAGCAGGTTGTTTTGGCGCGCGTAAAATCCGGTCCGTTGTCGCTCAGGAAAACAATCAGCGTGTTGTCATACTTCCCGGCCTTTTTCAACTGGTCGAACAACATGCCCAAACCGGCATCCATGCGGTTCACGCAGTTGTAATAGGCGACTACCTCCGACAGGCTCGCGGCATCGCCGAGGAAACCGAACGGCACAACATCGGACGCCGAATACGGCTTTTCCGGCAAGCCCTTGCACTGGTTCGCCTCCGCATCGTACGGCCGGTGCGGATCGAAATAGTTGACGTACAGGAAAAACGGCTTGTCGCCGGCCCGTTGCAAGAATTCCCCGGCCAGTTCCGCCATCTTGCGCACATCGCGGGTCAGCATCGGATTGAGGAGACTTTCCTTCCATGCGTAATCAAATGGGAACAGGTTCGCCGGAACTACATGCAGCTTGCCGAGAATCCCCGTATAATATCCCGCTTGCCCAAGCAACGCCGGCAGCGTTGGAATACCCGGCTTGACGGCGTATTCCGGATGCGAGCCCGCCAGGCCGATCTGTCCGTTCTGGTGGGGATAAAGGCCGGTCAGGATCGAACTGCGCGACGAGCTGCACGAGGAGTGTGCCACGTAGGCCTGCGTGAACAGCACCCCTTCAGCGGCGAGGCGATCCAGATTTGGCGTTACCGCCAGCTTGTCGCCGTAGCACCCGGCGTTCATCCCTTGATCATCTGTTGTGATCAACAGAATATTCATCGGCGGTGCGGCGGAAACCCCGACGGCTACGATTGCAACGGCAACCACCAATAGCCACACACCTAGTAGGCTCTTCATTGATCGACTCCATGGAGCTTTTTCAGGCGCTGTAGCTCCGCAGGATCAAGCAGTGGGTCGTCCGTCTCCTTCTGCCAATCCCGCAACATGGCCTGAAGTTTTTTCAGCTCGGCCGCATACTCGGGATTGCCGACCAGATTGACCGTTTCATAGGGATCCTTGCCCAACTGGTAGAGCTCCCATTCCGGCGGATGCTCCGTGGTTTCGTAGGCCGCCTGCATGTGCGGATCGACCGTTACACCGGGGCGGATCCGCGTTGCGTCGATAAACGGAATAGGATTCGCCCGGGAAAAATCCAAATTATGGATCAGCTTGAACTCCTTGTTGCGAACAGACCGGCGGGGATAAAAATGCTCGGCCGCATGGGACGTATACTCGGCGAAAAGCACCTTGCGCCAAGCGGCAGGCGTCTTCCCCTCCACCACCCTGCGCAACGATTGCCCGGCGACCGGAGGGCAGTCCGCGCCAACCGCATCCAGGATGGTCGGCATGATGTCGACCGATGAAATGAAATCATTGTTCCGCACACCAGCTTCGCCAACGCCGGGCCATTCCACTATGAAAGGGACCGCTTCGCCGGCTTCATAGGCCGTCGTCTTTGCCCGGGTGAACGGAACACCGTGGTCTCCAAGAAAGATGATCAGGGTGTCGTCATAGACGCCGGCTTTCTTCAGATTTTCCAGCAGCATTCCCAGCCCGACATCCATCCGGTTCACACAGTTGTAATAGGCCGCCACCTCTTCACGAACTACAGGACCATCGAGCCCCAGATACGAAAACGGGACGACATCGTCCGGGCCATACGGTTTTTCCGGCAACCCCTTGAATTGATTGGCCCGCTCGTCATAGGGGCGATGCGGGTCGAAATAATTGACATAAAGGAAGAAGGGCTTCGTGCCCGCCTGCTGCAGAAAGGTTTCCGCCAGTACAGCTATATTGCGTACGTCGCGCTGATGCTCTGCACCGAGGTTGGCTTTGCTTTGATTGTAGTCGAACGGAAACATCTCCACCGGCAAGACATGGAGCTTGCCAATGATCCCGGTGTAATAGCCGTGTGCCTTCATCAACGCGGGCAACGTCGAAATCCCGTCTTTCACCCGGTACTCCGGACGGGCACCGGCCAGGCCTATCTGCCCGTTCTGATGCGGATAAAGACCGGTCAGGATCGAGCTGCGCGACGAACTGCATGATGCATGCGTCACATAGGCGCTGGTAAACAGCATCCCTTCGTTGGCGAGCCGGTCCAGATTGGGGGTTATCGCCAGCTTGTCGCCATAGCAACCGGCGGTTTTGCCCATGTCATCCGTGGTGATCAGCAGCACATTCATCCGCCGTGCGGCAGACTGCGCCACGCTCGCGGAAAGGAAAACCGCCAGCATGCCGGAAACCATTCCATTCATCCATCGTCCTACCATTGCTTACCGTGCTCCTTTTCCCATTCGGCAAATTTTTCCGGACCGACCCATTTGAATTGCCACGGCGGCAGCCCTTTCGACCATTCTGCATGGGCTTGCTCAAACTGGGCCACCCGTTCCGGATAGGCGTCGGCCAGATTGTTCTTTTCCCCCGTGTCGGCGGGAATGTTGTAGAGGCCGACCACCTTGTGGTTCCGCATTACCAGCTTCCAGTCGCCCTTGCGTACCGCCTGCATGCCCAGCGCATCCCAGCAAAGGTCTTCGTTTCCATGCAACGGCTCCTGCATGGTTCCGGTCAGCACCGGCATCAAATTCTTCGAGTCATAGGTGCGGTCGCCGGGAAGCATGCCTCCGGCGGTCTCCACCGCGGTGGCGAAAATGTCGGTGGCCAGCACGGGATGTCCATACGAGCCGCCGGGCTTTATTTTTCCCGGCCAGTACGCGGCCATCGGCACCCGCATGCCGCCTTCGAAGACCGATCCCTTGAATCCGCGCAAAGCCCCGTTCCCATAGGCACCGGTCGCTTCCGGTCCGCCGTTGTCGCTCAGGAAGAACACGAGCGTATTTTCCTCCAGCCCGCACTCTTCCAGTTTCCGCATAATGGTTCCGACGCCCCGGTCCAGCCCTTCGATCATGTTCACCAGCATGCGCCGGTTTTCCGCCACATCGTCTGTTCCATCCAGTGGAACGGGGGCATTCGGCCCCGGATCCTTGTCATGCATCAACGGCGTGTGCGCCGCACTGAAGGGAACGTAGAGGAAGAACGGCCCGGCCTTGTGCCGTTCGATGAAGGACGCGCTTTCGCGGGCGAACGCATCGGTCAGGTATTCCTTTTCGTGGACATAGTCGAAGCCGCGCTCCATGCACTTCGGAAGCTTCATGTTGCCCAGGTCGAAATAGCGGTAGAGCGAGCCGAGAAACCCGTAGAACTCGTCGAAGCCGCGGTTGAGCGGATGGTTTTCCTGCTGGAAACCCAGATGCCATTTGCCGAACATGCCGGTTGCATAACCCTGCTTCCTCAACATTTGCGCCAGGGTGATCTCGTCTTTGGGCAACCCCAGCAGGTTGCCCGGCTGCGTTGGGATGATGTGGTCCGGATTGCTCGGGAAACCAAACCGCAAATGGTGCCTTCCCGTCATGATGCTGGCGCGCGACGGCCCGCAGGCCGGATAGGACACATACGCCTCCTTGAACTGCATCCCGTTGCGGAACAGCTTGTCGATATTCGGCGTCTGGACATCCGTGGCTCCTTGGATTCCTAAGTCGCCGTAGCCCAAGTCATCGGCCAGTACCACTACAATATTGGGTTGCGTTCCGGATTCCTTTTTCGTCTCCGCCAAAGCGGCTCCCGCAACGATTCCAGCCAACAGCACCACCACTCCAAGTTTGCCCATTCCCAACTCCTCGCATTTGTTGTTTACCACAGTGTAGCGGTTCGCAGACGGACGCACATAATGAAACGCATATAAAGCTTAATGAAATCAACAGGCCCCGGCGGGGTACAGGACTATAGCGGGGTGTGGACGACCTTAACCCACGGGGAAAACGCACCGATCGCATGTGTCTTCACGATGCGCTTCCAGATCCGATCGCCGCAGAAGGCGTAGAGCGTGTCGCCATCGGCACCACCGAGGCAAACACCGAACACGCGACTGCGGTCGGGCATGGGCAGAATGACCTGCGTTGGCCCATCGTCGGCGCAAACCTGTATCCCCATCCGCGTGGCCACGAACATTTGTCCTTCCTTGGCGTAGCAAACGGACTCGGCGCCAGCATCGTCCTCCAAGTCGGGAACGTGCAGCCAAAAGAAACGCTCCTTGTTGGCCAGCGAGCCATCGGCATTGATCTGGTAGCTATAGACCCACTTCGACGCTCCGTCGGCCACCGACAAAAGCCACTGGTCCGGTCGGCAAGCCAACCCGGTTGCCCGCTTCAATCCCGAATCGACCTGCGTCTTTTGGCCACCTTTGACGAACCAGACCGCATCGGCACAGGTGACATAGAGATTGCCTTTTGAATCCGCCATGATGGAGTTTCCGTAAAGGTCGTCGACAACCATTTTCCCTTTGCCGTCCGGGGCGTATTGCATGACTTTACCCGTCCGGCTCGACACCGTGTAGATATCGCCCTGCGGGCCAACGGTGACGCCGTTGGCATACCCGGCGTCGGAGAGGAATTCCTCCACGCGCCCATCGAGACCGATGCGGTAGAGCTTGTTGTCCGGCGCATCGGTGAAGAACACTTCGCCGGTGGCATTGCACGCGGCGCGGCGCGCATCGCGATAGCCTTCGGCGGCAAGCTTCCAAGGTTCGCCCGGCACCAGCACCGCCTGCGCACGCGGAGCGCTCGATCCGGCTTCGACCGGCTTCGGCCAGTCCTTCCAAAGAAACTCCATGGCTTCGCCGAAGCATTCCTTGAAACCAACGCCATGGTGGCCATCAAAAATATGGAA
The DNA here is from genome assembly GCA_021734345.1 of Kiritimatiellales bacterium. Lineage (GTDB taxonomy): Bacteria > Verrucomicrobiota > Kiritimatiellia > Kiritimatiellales > Pontiellaceae > Pontiella. The sequence continues at coordinate 14,136 of JAIPJC010000004.1, forward strand.
CGTGTAGTCGTAGCCGGAGAACTTCAGTGCCTTGTCCATTTGCTGGTCGAACAGGAACCAGTCGCCGGCGCAGTTTTCCATGTCGTGCGTGCCGGTGGTGAGATAGGCGCGGATCGGCTTGGCCTCTGTCTTGCGCACGAGCGCGGGGAATTCGTGCCCGCCCCGGAACGCCACAAAGCTGCCGCTGACGGCATAGACGCGGCTGAACGCATCCGGGCGTTCCCAGGCCGCGTTGAACGCCGTGATACCGCCGCTGCTTCCACCCGCAATGCACCGGTCGTTGCCGCTGTCGGATAGTTTCAAATCCAGCTCCTGTTCCACAAAAGGAAGGATTTCCTCAAGATAGAAGCGGGCGTTGTTGTCGCCGAGTCCATCATATTCCAATCCTCGATTCAATCGCGGAAGCGTGTCGGCCATCGGGGCTGGAAGCGCGCCGGGGCTGACGAAAACACCGATGGTCACCGGCATATAGCCACCGGCAATCAATCCTTCCAACATCGGTTTTTCATTCAGCGCTTCGCGGTAGCCGTCCGTTTTCACATATACGCAAGCGGGCTTGCTGCCGTCGTATTGCGACGGAATGAAAACCCAAACACTGCGCCTGGTTCCGGGAAAAATCCTACTGTTGTCAAAGGTCAATTCCTTGATCACCCCTTGCGGTGAGTCGTGGGGAAGTTTGAGTTGGGGAACATCGCCGGGTTGCATGATTTTTGACTCCTGTTGAGGGTTGATCGAAGGAACCGGAGTTGGGGCGCCGTTGATCGGCTTGATCAGCCATTGCAAATGCTGGTCGGTCGGGCGGTATGCCCACAGATCCTGTTTCGATCCAGGTGCTTTCCGTCCCCCAAGATCGTCCAACCCCATCGCCGGGGCATGGACGGGAAGAAGGGCAACGGTTCCGTTTTCATGTTGCTTGATCGCCCATCGTTGCCAGGGTTCTTGCCGATCGGTCTCCAACACGATTTGCGTTCCATTGCCTTTGCCGCCCTTGGCGGCGGCCAGGACAAGATCCGTGCTGTAGGACGGTTTGATCGAATACGAGCCTTGGCTTTCCGGCACGATGACCCATGTCTGGTTGAGCGTTCCAGCGGGAGTGCCGATCGATACCACCGTTCCGTCCGCCGTCCCCGACCCGACCGCCTCCAAGAGCATGGCCGGGGCGCTGGCCGGAACAATGGAATAGGTGCCGTTCCATATCTGTGCGGATATCCCGCCTGCAAGGAAAACGCAAACCGCCAGCACAAGGCTACGTACCGGATGCATGGGTTTCTTATGCCGATTCTCCATATCCAACTCCTTTCAACGATTCCGAATCTATTATCAGACGCTTCTGGACAGCGCATCGAAAACCATGCCGGTCACGGTGCCGCGCAGTTCGATTGTCTTGGCAGGCGTTGTCGGCTTATTGGTAACCATGAAGACAATCTGCACATCCGTATCCGGATCACCGACTGCCAATGCGACATCCGTACCCGCATGGCTGAAAATGCTCAATCCTTTCACCTTTTGAAGACCGAACCAGTCAAGACTTCCGTTTACCGGACCATCCCCCCGAACAAGCATGCCTAGCCCCCAGCTGTCGTAGTCCGGCTTGCCTGGAAATTGAGGAGTGTGCATGGCGTTCCAGAATTTTTCCCGAAGAAGGGCCTTCCCGTCCCACACACCCTTTCGCGTCTGAAAAACAAGGAACTTCAGCACATCCGTGAAGCTTCCTTTGAGGCCTGCGGCGGGCTGTCCGTAAAATCCGTTGATCTGGATCTGCCACTGAGCGGTAGGACTGGATAGGCGTGGAATGCAGGCCAGCGGAAGATCGGCCGGCGGCTGTCCGAAAGTAAAAGATGACAAGCCCAACGGGTGGAAGATCCTTTCTCTGCAAATCTGTTCCCATGGTTTTCCATCGCTCGCCCGGCGGACCGCCTCGGCGGCGATAAGCAATCCCGAAAGGGCATGATACTGGGTCCGGCTGCCCGGTTCCCACTGCACCGGCTCCGCGCAAATCGCCGCGATGGAAGCCTCCCATTCCTTTTCCGTCGATGCCTTGATCGGTTCCGGCGGATTTTGCGGAATCCCGGCCGAATGGTTGAGCAGTTGCCGGATCGTGATGACCTCTTTTCCACCGCAGCCGAATTCGGGAATGTACTTCATGACCGGCGCGTCAAGGTTGATCAGGCCGTCCTGCCATGCCATGACAACAGCCGTGGCGGAGACCATTTTCGAGATGGAATGGAACGGATGGATTGCGGCCCCATCGTAAGGAGCATCGCAACAGACCCGATTGCAATACGTTCCGAGATGCGCTTCGAGGAAAACCTTCCCATGCCGCATGGCCGCCACAAAGGCGCCGGGAATCACTCCTGCATCAATCTGCGCCTGCAAAAAGGAGACGACCCTGGCGGCCACATCTTCGCGGAATCCCGCTTCGACCGGAGAGACGGAACCGAAAAACGCCGAAGGCATGATGATGCCGGTATTTTTCTCTGCTGCATTTTTCGCCAATGTACGCAAACTGAAGGCGGCAAGACTTGCGGTTCCAATAAACGTGCGCCGCTTAGCAAAACCAGATGAACCGTGCGTCATAAGATGCTCCTTGTATGGCCAGTGTACTTTTTAAAACGTGTTCGTTTTACACTATGGGGATCCCTCGACTACGTCGGCAACATTTCCAAAACGAGCAGATTCCAATCCATGAATCCGGCATGGCTCAGCGGTTCGCCGGTATCGGGATGGTAGTATTCATGCAACGTGCCGTTCAACGCGAGGTCGGACGCCAGCAGATGGATCGTCTTTGCGGCCAGCTCATCCGCTTCGCGCTTGAAGCCGTATGCATGGAGCCCTTTCCACACGACATAGTTGTTTATGACCCAAACCGGCCCCAGCCAATTACTGGGATTGCCGCTGAACTCCAGTGAATACATGGACTCCTCGGCGGAAAGTGAACGTACGCCGCACGCCGCATGGAAGCTGGCGTCATTCAAATATTGCCGCACCAGAATTTCCGCTTGTGCTTCGGTGGCCAGTCCGCACCAAAGCGGCATGAACCCGGCAAAGCTCTGCACCTTCAATGGCAAACACTGCCATTCCATGTCCATGCCTAGTGGCAAATGCGGAATCAGTTCTGCGCGGCGGTCTACGCATTGCACATCGACCGTGTAGTAGAAACCGTCGCGCCGATCCCAGCAGTATTTTTGGATGCATTTCCCCAACTCCTGCGCCCGCTGACTCAACAGGATCCGGTCTTCCGCGCGGCCTAAACGTCCAGCCAATTCCGCAGCAGCCAGCAGATCCTGGTAATACAGGCAATTCAGCATGAGGCCGGCGGCGGAAAAAGGTGGCCGCCCGAATATGGCCGGATCGTTGTCCACGGCAACCGCCACGTCGTTGCCCCAGACCAGCAGGCCGAGCGGGGCTTGATACCGCGCAATCCACGATTCGTAGAACCGCAGTAGTCCGTCGAACCTCGAGTCAAGCCATTGCACGTCGTTCGAGGCATCGGCGATCAGCAAGGCAATCTGGGCAAAAACGGGCTTGGCCTGGTTGATTTCCAGATTGTCCTTTGCCAGGCAACCGAAGAAATCCGGATTGGTGTCGTCGAGCATGATGGGCAGGCGACCTTCGTCCGATTGGTAATCAAAGAAATTGAAGAAACTCCCCTGCGCATGCCGACAGACCCTTTGGCGCAGGGACTCGTCTTCCAGCCGGTCGGCCAGTGCAAATAGCCCGCGGACCGTCCATAACGTATCCCAATCCCACAACTGCGTGCCGTAGCATTTTCCGGGAAGCGCCGGCGACACGCTAGGATGGTGCAATATCCCCTGGGCTGGCCGCAGCAAGGTCGGCCCGGTTTCGGCAAAATAGGTTAGCAGGGTGATTTCGTCTTTCGATAGTTTTTTTTGCATCCGAAGATCCTTTGGTTTCTGCTCCAAACCACTACGGTCCGGGCGATACAAGAAGATGATAGTATGCGCGGGAGGGATGGTTGGTTTCAATAGGCATCTGCTCCATCAGGGAATTGGAAAAAGGAACGTCCACAGAATTGGCGACATCCGTCCAGATATTTGCGACCAGATTGGTTGAACGCTGCAACGTGTATTGCTGGTACGGTACGCCCTCCCAGAACAAAACGGTTCGATCCAAGCCTCTCGACACATCCAGGTGCAAGGCGGGTTCGTTTCCCTCGGTCACCACGTTGGCCACTGGGCGGATATAGTCCACCCCTACCGAGTGGCCATTGCCATATAACACCGGATCAAACCGGAACTGGACAATTTCGCCGTTCCAATTCGTATTTGAACCCATATCGAAAACATATTTTTTCCAGCCACCGCCGTTGCCAACAGGCACTTGCACGGAGCGTTCACCGGAAAAGTCCGCATCCCCCAGCCTCTTCCAATACAGTTGCGCCACGCTGCCATCCACGGGATTCCCCGCATTGGCCATGGCCACCACCACTTGCGAATAGCGGCTGGCCCGCAGGCGCATTGCCGACCCGATCAACTGGGGATCGCTGCCGGGAACGGATAGAACCCATCTTCCTCCCAGAGCGCCCGGCTGGGCGAGATCCGTCATGTTCGTAAAGCCCCATCCATCGCTCGCCCCATCAACGTTGAATTCATAGGGTTTGGCAAAGTCGAGTCCATAGGCTTGCAGATCAAAATTGCGGACCTGCATGGCGACATCGCTCAATCCGGGCACTTCCCAGCCCATGTTCATGCCGCCGATCTTGTAGTCGGCATAATTGAATGAGTTGGTCAGATATCCCAGGTTCCAAGCCGCCTGCAATCCGGCCTTGATATGCGGCAGAATATCACCTGTGATCCGCTTCCACTCCCCGACTTGCATCCCCGTGTCGCAAAACGGCGCAATGCCAATGTTGTAGATCAGCTTGCCGGTGCCCGCGTCATGCTGCACCGAGAGTCCCGGAAGAGCCGTTCGGTCATCGTACAACGCCAATCCAAACCAGTAGTAGTTGCCGTAATCCGCTGATTTCGGTTTTGTCTGGAGGTTCTGGATCGTGAAGTAGATCAGGAAATGCGCGGCGTGCAGCGACGAATTATATCCCTTAGTGTAAACATGGTTCGCATAAGGCAGACGCGCCTCGATATCGAAGACCAGTTCGTCCAGATCCGCAATCGTAGGGGCGTAGTTTTTAAACCATCCCTGCGGGTTGCCGATCCGTTGGGAGATCAAAAACGCGGGCCAGCTTTCACCGGGTTGCCGGTATACTCCGCCGTACTCGTTGATCGAATCAACTCCCAGAACCAGATCACCATCCGCGCTGTCCAGCGGCCCCATCGCCACCGACTTGAATGCATTGCTCCACAGCAAGGAGCCGGAGCTGAGGGTAATAGGATCCGTCCCGTAAATCGACTGCTGGCTACCCCACTGCGCGAGCCGCCAGTAGGTCGAAGCATACGGTTCCTTGAACTGCAGAATCCCCTCGTCCAATCCGCCGACCGGATAAAGAACCATCGCCCCGTCCTGGAAATGGCGGTCGGCGATCAGAGGAACCGCTCCTGTCCGAACGGCGACTAACCAAACGGCCATCAGGATGGCACATCGACTTCCCATATGTTTCTTCAGGCAGGGACTGCATCTTCCTCAAGCATTGATGGTAGTTCGTCAAGCGGCTCCCCGTCCACCGTGGCAACCTTCGCGCCCGAAGCCGTCACACGGACGGCCAGCGCCTCGCCCCGGAACCGGAGATTAAACTTCAGCGACGTCCAGTTTTCCGGCAGATGCGGATCAAACTTCAACTCGTCGCCATCCAGTTCCAGTCCGGCAAAGCCGTAGACCATCGCCTGCCACAGTCCGCCGAAGTTGCCGATATGGATGCCGGCAAGGGTATCCTTGTTGTAGTCGACAAAATCGAAGTTCGACGAAAGGTCAAAGTAGTGCTTCGCGCGATCCATCAGGTCCAGCTTGGCCGCCACCAGCGCGTGGATGGAGGGGCTGAGCGAAGAGCCGTGCTGGATGAACCGTTCGTAGTAGTCCCAGTTTGCCTGCAAATGTTTCCTGCGGAACTGTTCCGGCATCAGCGTCAGCAGCAGAACCACATCCGGCTGCTTCAGCCCTTTGCATTCATGGTACTCCGCACCCGGGCCGCCCCAATCGCCGCCGGTCACATCCCAGGTATCCTTCAAATCGTAGAAGCCATCGCATTGCGGAATCAGTCCGGTTTTCCCGTCCACCGGGCAGTACATCTTTTCCGCGATCTCCAGCCAGCGCGCCGCTTCTTGCGGATCCTCGCAAAACACTGCGGCGCGGCGCAGTACATACGCCGTCAGATAATTGGTGTAGGCGTTGTTGTTGGTCAGCGGATGGTATTCATCCGGACCGCCGACGCCGTGGATTTCGTAACGGTCTTCGGCTTCATTCAAGACAACTCGTTCCACCATGTAGCGGGCACACTCCGCGACCATGGCCTTGCCTTCGGTTTCCAACCAGTGGAAATCCCCGCTGATATCGGCATAGCGCAGTGCGCAGTAGGCCACGTCCGCCGTCACATGGATCTGCGTACGGCTGCACGTGATCGCGATCGGCGCATGCTCGAACCCTTCGATCGAACTCTGCCACGGATAGCGGGCTCCCTTGCGCCCTTCGGACTCGGCATAGGCGCGCGCCGCATCCAGGATCCGGCGACGATAGCGCACATGCGCCCCACCCCATTCGGGAAACACCCATTGATAGAACGGCGCAAGATTGATGTCCGTATCCCAGAACACATGCCCGCTGTACCCTTGCCCCGTCAGCGCCTTGGCCCCGATGCTTACACGCGGGTCGGCCTGCGGCGAAGCGATGATCAAATGGAAGATTGCATAGCGAAGTTTGCTTTGCGCTTCGGGATCGCCCTCGATCTCTATATCCGCCTGCTCCCACAGGGAGGCCCAAACCTTGGAACTTTTTTCCAGGCATGCTGCAAATCCGGCATTGGCGCTACGCGAGGCCAGCTCCACCGCATCCGCCGCGGGATTTCCATCCTGCGTCGAATAGACCGTGCTGAATTTTTCCAGCGCCAGAGTTTCACCCTGTTGCGCTTCGACGACAGCCACCTTCTTATAGCGCCGCAGTTTCGTTTCACTTTCCCAAGGGCTGGAACAGCCCTGCAACCGGTTTTCCATGCACTGGAAAACCATCGCCCCACCAACGACGTCCGACTTCAATAGCAACCCGGTTGCAAAATCCTTTTCAACCGATTCGACGTATTCAATGTTCAGCGAAGCGTCGATACCGCTCTCGACTTTTACTTCGCCCGACCAGTTTTCCGGCGTGATGCAGATTTCCTGCGCGATCAAATGCCGCTGCGCCATGCTGCAAAAACGGCGAAAGCGAAGCGACGTGATGTTTCCTTTCCCGTCATCCCAGCGCACCGTGCGGACCAGCGTGCCCGTCTTCAAATCGAGCGTGCGCTTGTATTCGAGCAGCTGGCCATCCCACATCCGGAACGGTTCGCCATCGAGCCAGATTTTTACAAACAGCGGATCGGGAAGATTCTGGATGAGATGGATTTCCTCCGGGGTCGGCATCAGCTCTTCGTTGAAAATATATTTTTTGCGGCAGAAGGTATCGGCAATGCAGAATTGCCGTTCCACCGACGTGCGGAACACGCCGGCCGCATAGAGGCCCTGCACTTCCTTGGTGCCCAGTTCCTCGTAGCTGCCGCGCAGTCCCATCAGCCCGTTGCCAATGCAGAACTGGGTTCCGCCTATCCGCTCCTTGGCCGGATGATACGCCGTTTCGGTCATCAACCACCCATTTGTAAAAATTCCGGTTTCTTTTCCCATTCCTGGTTCCTTCATCTCAATTCGGTTCGACAATGGATCAAACACGCGAGCTTCTGAATAATGATACCCGTATTTGAATTAATGATATCCAACAAGGCTATTGCTCGTGCACGGACGATGGCGCCTTGACTTCCTTCCGGAAAACCGAAGGCGATTGGCCGGTCAGCTCCTTGAACACCGTACTCAGGCGAATGTCGCTGCTGAATCCGCACGTGTCCGCGATCTCACTGATCGAAAGATTGGAGTCGGCCAAAAGCTGACGGGCCCGGCGTACCCTTTGCCGACGGATCTCGACCAGCGGCGTGCGGCCCAGTTCCGTGCGGAATTTCCGTTCGAGCAACGTACGCGACACAAAAACCTGCTTCAGGATATCTTCGACCTTCATCGGCTCGGCAATGTGGTCTTGAATATACTGGAGGGCCTTCGCCACCACCGGATCCTTCACATGCATCACATCGCTCGACTGCCGGCTGACCAGTCCGGAAGGTTGCAGGAACAACTTTTGCTCCGGCAAACGTTGTCCATTCAGAATGGAATCGAGCATTTTGGCGGCATCGTATCCCACCCGCTCGATCGGAGTCCGGATGCTGGACATGGGCGGATTGGAAATATTGCAGAGCAGCTCGTCGTTGCCGACCCCCATGACCGCCACTTCTTCCGGCACCCGGAAATCGTGCTGTCGGCAAAACTGGATGAATTGGAACCCCTCCCAGTCGTCGCAGGCGAATACCGCCACCGGCTTGGGCAATTCTTCCAGCCACTTGGCCTTGCGGCGGTCTATGCTCATCCGCTTTTTTTTATCCATTCCATAGATGTTGGTCGGATAAAGCATCGTTGAACATTTAAAACCGCGCTCCTCCAACGCATACTCGAACGCGTCGGCCCGCTGCCGGGAAAATTCATGTTGAATGTTCCCGATGAATGCAAAATTGCCAAACTTGCGGTTGAGATAATATTCCGCCGCCATCCGCCCCACGGCATCTTCATCCAACGTCACAAACCGGACATCCAGCGCGTCCGGTTGCACCAGAACCGACACCCATGGGCGTTTGTAGTGGTAGTGCGAGGTTCCCCATTCACTATCCAGCAGCCCGGAGATGATCCCGTCGGGATTCCACTGCTGGATGTCTTCCTCCAACACCGGCGAATCCGACTGGATGAGATGGAGCACCCACTCGGGATGCTCATGGACGAACTTCGAAACGCCCAGCAGGATATTCCGTCCGTAGCCATGCCACGGGACAACCACCGCAACCTTTTTTGACTTTCCCATGACCCAGACCCATACACCAAGGCCATCCACGCCGCAATTGGAAAACGGAAACCATTAACTTAAATACTCAAATAAACATGGTCGGAGGCAACCATATCAGAAGTGCCTTTTCGCAGGATTCCTCCCGGTTGTGTCGTTGCCGAGCCTTCCCCTATTTATTCGATTTCCAACCTTTTCTGCATCTCTTCCAACGAAATGCCCTTTGTTTCCGGCACGAAGAATTTCACCCAAAGGAGCTGGAGGCACATCATGAAGCAGAAGAACGCAAAAATGGTTCCGGGGGAAAAGGCTTCCGCCATTTTAGGGAAAAAGAGCGTCAGCAGTGCGGCAAAGATCCAATGCGTGAAACTGCCGAGCGACTGGCCTGCCGCACGGTTGCGGTTCGGGAAGATTTCGGAGATGAAAACCCAAATCACGGCACCTTGACCGATCGCATGCGCGGCGATGAAGGCAAAAATACAGGCGGGCACAATGGCAAAGTGTTCGGCATGGAACGCCCAGGCGCAAAGACCGAGCGATCCGATATAGCCGAAAGAGCCGATGTAGAGCAATGTGCGGCGACCCAACCGGTCGATAAGCCACAGTCCGACAAAGGTAAAGGCCAGGTTGGTCACGCCAATGCCGATGGATTGCAGCAGCGCGGCCGACTCTTCGAGTCCGGTCATTTTAAAGATGCGCGGCGCGAAGTATAGAATGGCGTTGATCCCGGAGAGCTGGTTGAAGAAAGCGATCAGGACCGCCAGCGAGATCGGTCTCATCAAACGCGGGATAAAGAATTTTTCGGCATGCTCCACCTTGGTGACCGATGCGGCGACCTCGTCAGCCAGTGCGTTCAACTCCGCATCGGTCGCGTCAGGCATGATACGTCGGAAAACATCGATGCCGCCTGCACGATCGCCTCCATGGGTGATCAGCCAGCGCGGGCTTTCTGGCAGACGGAAGCACAGCAGCGCATAGACCAGTGCCGGGAATGCTTCAACCCCCAGCATCCAGCGCCAGGCGTTGTCGCCGATTCCAGCCAGCAGCGCATTGGAGAGGAAGGCGATCAGAATACCGAACACAATGTTGAACTGGAACATGCCGGCCAGCTTGCCGCGATCCTTTGCCGGCGCGATTTCAGAGATGTAGAGCGGTGCCGCCACCGTCGAGATACCCACGCCGATCCCGCCGATGAAGCGGGCGATCATGAAGGAATAGACTTCCGGCGCGTAGGCCGAACCGACAGCCGACACAAAGTACAGAATACCGATCGAAAGCAGGGTTTTACGGCGACCTAGGCGCTCCGTTGGCCAGCCACCAGCCAGCGATCCGACCACCGTACCCCACAGCGCCATGCTGATCGCCAGCCCGTGTACTGTGGCGTTGAGCCCCCACAACGCCTGGATGGTTTGCTCCGCCCCGGAAATCACCACCGTGTCAAACCCGAACAGGAATCCGGCCAGCGCCGAGGTCAGCGCCCAGAAAAACAGTTTTTTGTTATGCATATATTGCTCCATTGATGATTTCTTCCGGCAGTGCCGGAGTCGCCCCTTTTTGCGAACAGACAAACGTCGCGATCCGGTTGGCGGATTCATTGATCCGGTCAAGCGGCCACCCACGCAGCAATCCCATGCAGAGCGATGCCGTGAACGAATCCCCCGCCCCGACCGTGTCCACAACTTCTCCGTCGAGCCCTCCATGATCCGAAACCTCATCCCGCGACAACAGCAGACTTCCCTCCGCTCCCCGGGTATAGGCGATCAATCTCAGTTCAAAGTGTCTGATCATTTGTAGTAGTTGACTTTCAACACTTCCGGAGAGACTGAAGAGATCTGCCAAAACCGGTAGCTCTTCATCGCTGACTTTCAAAATGCTGGCCAGTTCCAGCGACGACTGAATCAACACCTTGGAGTAGAAATCCTGCCGTAGATTGATGTCGAAAATTTTCAGTGCGGCGGACGGACAAGTCCGTACAAAGGACTGAATGGTCTGGCGCGACGATTCGTTGCGCTGCCCCAAGGTTCCGAAACAAACCGCGTCGGTCGTTGCGGCTAGCCGGGAAAGCTGCGGGGTAAACGCCAGATGGTCCCAAGCCGAGTCCTTGCGGATTTCATAGGAGGGTTTCCCTGAATCCAGGGTCACCTCCACCGTGCCGGTCGGAAAGACCCGGCTCTCCTGCAAACAGGATGTATCCATTCCCGCAGCCGTTGCCGCAGCCTTGATCTCCCGCCCCAGTTCATCGGTTCCGATGCAACTGGCAATGGCGGCCGAGGCGGACAGCTGCCCGCAATGGAACGCATAGTTGTACGGCGCTCCTCCCAGCCTTCTATGAGAGGGGAAAACATCCCATACCACCTCACCGATTCCGATTACTTGAAATGACAATGCGAGCTCCAATCACCACACGTGAAATCACTCCCGGATGGGTACCGTTGATCCGGGATTTACTTGAAGGCCTCCTTTGCTTGTCCCTAACGGTGACAATCCCTGAAGCCATTAACAATCCAAGCCTAACCTGAACTCGCTTATAGTTGGCAGATTCCAGTCCGTAAAGCTGTTTTTTCAACTGACTGCCAATATTTAATGACATTTTGCTTACATTTATATATCCAATATAAATTCAAATATATTCACATTTCGGCTTTAAATCCTTTTATTATATATTACATTTAATTTCCATTTATGACGGGGTTCTACCTATGAAAAAAAATTCCTTCAAAACAATCCATGATGAACTTTTGAAGCGAATTCAGCGCGGCGACTACCGCACCGGCGAACTGCTACCGACCGATTTGCAGCTCGCAGCGGAATTCGGCGTGTCCCGCCCTACGATTGCCCGGGCTTTTTCAATGTTGGTGAACGACGGCTTGGTTGGTCGCAAAGCCGGATACGGAACCTTCATTACACGAGTACCTCGCAGCTTCCATTGGAATGTTGGACTGATTATTCCTGGCCTGGGAGAGACCGAAATATTCGAACCGATCTGCTCGAAAATCGCGGAATGCTTCGACCGCGAAGATGTTAAATTTCATTGGACGTCCTCATCCGGAACACACGCCAGCAAAAGGGAAACGGCGTTGCAGTTGTGCCGCAGTTGCATCGAGCAGAAGCTGGACGGAGTTTTCTTTACCCCGATGGAACATGAGGAAGACGCGGAGACAACCAACCGGCAGATTCTCCGGCAGCTCAACGATGCCCATATCCAAACCGTCCTGCTCGACCGGGATGTTCTTCCCTGGCCCCAACAGACCCCGCAGGATCTGGTTGGAATTGACAATATCCAGGCCGGATTCGTCGTCGCCCGGCACCTGATCGACGCCGGCTGCAAAACCTTTCTTTTCATTACCGCGCCGGTTCCGGCGACCACCGTCAAGCTGCGCATCATGGGTTGCCGGGAAGCGCTGCTCCAGTCCAGCTTTTCTCCGGACAGCCTCCGGATTCTGGAAACCGATATTTCAAACCCAGGAAGCGTTGCCGATACCATTCGACGCATACAGCCCGATGCGCTTGTTTGCGCAAACGACGCCACCGCTGCATCCTTGATGCGCAGCCTGATCGATAAGGGAACCGCCATTCCGGAGCAGTTGCAAATTTCCGCCTTCGACGATGTCCGCTATGCCTCTCTCCTCAGTGTTCCGCTGACCACCTATCGCCAGCCCTGCGACGAAATCGGAACGACCGCCGCCGCAACCATGCTTGAACGACTAAAGAACCCCTCCCGGTCGCCCCGGCGCATTTCCTTGAAAGGAGAACTCATCGTCCGCCAGTCAACCAAAGAGGCCGTGCAATAACTGTCGGGAGAAAACGCCACACTGCCGAGATTCATTAACTTAAATACTCAAATCAATATGGCCTGCACCAACCATCTCTGGTGTAGCCTTCGACGTCTTGTTAACCTAATCTCCGAGGAGCTATGAAAAAACCATTTGTAAAAGAGAGTCGCGCACGCTGGATCTGGTCCACTGAACAAACCCATTTAAGCACGGAAAACCACTCCCCGTCACATTATGAAGTACGCCGGTTCCGCCGCACATTCGAACTGGATTCCACCCGCGACATTTCCCTGCACGCCGCCGTCACCGCCGACAGCCGCTACATTCTTTATTGCAATGGAACCCTTGTTTCGCGCGGCCCCGCCAAAGGCGATGTCGAGCACCGCTTCTACTCCACCGCTGATCTCACACCGCATCTGCGCACCGGAAAAAACGTCATGGCCGCGCTGATCATGGATTTTTCGAAAGTCGCCTGCCATCCGCCGGAACTCGGCGCACCCTGCTGGAGCATCAACCACTCCGGCGGCTTTCTGCTTGAAAGCGACGGGCCGTTGGAACTGTCCACTGGCAAAGCGTGGAAAATCCAGGTGGACCAAGCCTTCTCCTTCCACAACGAAGGCTGCCCGCACGGAGGATTCGTCGGCTACTTTGAACGCTTCGACACCGCCGCCGAACCGGCAGGCTGGACGTTGCCGGATTTCGACGACTCGGGCTGGGACAGCGCCAGCGAACTCTATCCGCCCGTCCGCATCGAGGACTACCGCGACGCCCCCTCGCCCTACGGACTGGTCGAAGCCATCGTGCCTCTGCTCGACGAAAGCGAACCGCTCCGCTTCAAATCGGTATTCCTGCCCGGCGGCGGCGAAGCGCCCGCCAAATGGCAGCAATGGATTGGAGGCGTACCGGTCACCGTTCCGGCCAACAGCCGCGTAGAAATCATCCTCGACGCCGGCGCATTGCAAAGCGGCTTTCCCGTGCTGGCAACTTCCGGTGGGAAATCCGCCAAGGTGCAGATGATGTATGCCGAAGGACTGCGCCTCCCGTGGTCGGTCGAAGACGCCAACATCCTTGGACGCGGCATCGACACCACCAATGTTTCCACTATGAACAGCAGCGAACAGGCGGGCTGGACCTTGGACAGGCGCGGCACACTCGCGGGCTGGTTCGACGAAATCACACTCTCCGGCGGCGAACATGCCTACGAACCGTTCCACTGGCGCACCTTCCAGTTTGTCAAACTGACGGTCGAAACATCCGTTGAACCGTTGACGATCCAACCGCTTACCTATCGCTTTACCGCGTACCCGTTCCAGAAGAATTACGCATTCCAATGTTCGGACGATTTTTTCCAATCCCTGGAAAAAATCTCCTGGCACACGTTCCGGCTCTGCACGCACGAAACCTTCGAGGACTGCCCGTACTACGAACAGATGCAGTATTCGGGCGACAGCCAGATCACCTCGCTCATCGCGCTCGCCGCAACCGGCGATGCGCGCCTTACGAAACAGGCGCTCTACCAGTTTTCCTGGTCGCTTCGTCCTGAAGGCATCACCGAATGCCGCTACCCGGCCACGCTGCCGGTTGTCATCCCCTCGTGGAGTCTCCACTACATCCTTATGATCGCCGACTACTTCGATTATACCGGCGACACGCAGACCATCCGCGACCTGCTCCCCTGCATCCGCTCCATCCTCGACTGGTTCGACCGCCACAAGGACGAAACCGGCCTGCCCGCCAAACTGCCGCACTGGAACACGGTGGATTGGTCACCACGTTGGGATCGCGGCTGCCCGCCCGGGTGGGATCGCGGCCCGACCTGCATCATCAGTTCGCAATATCTGCGCGCGCTGCGTGTCGCGGCAAAATTCGATAAATCCACGAGCCATTACGCAGAAGAAGCGAAGGCCGTCGCACAGAAAATCAACGATCTGTTCTGGAACGAAAAACGCGGTCTTTACGAAGACTGCCCCGGCGGCCCCGATGCCAGCCAGTATGGCAACGCGTGGGCCGTCCACTCCGGCGCGGCTACCCCGGAACGCGCCGCGCGCGCCATGGATGCCGCACTGGAAAACCGCGAACTGGATCCAGCCTCGTTCTTTGGAATGTATTTCGTGGTTCGCGCACTGGAGGACTGCGGACAGTACAGCCGCTTCCCGCAACTGCTCGGGCGCTGGCAGGAGATGATCGACTGCGGCTTCAGCACATGGGCCGAGGACATCACCTACTGGCGTTCGCTCTGCCACGCGTGGAGCGCCTTCCCGGCCATCGAATTCCTGCGCGGCGTGCTCGGCGTAAAACCCGGCAAGCCAGGCTTCGAAGAGATCCTAGTCCAGCCGCAACCGCTCCATCTGTATTCGGCTTCCGGCAAAGTCCCGACGCCGCACGGAGCAGTGTCCAGCGCCTGGAAAATTGAGAACGGAGTCTTCTCGATTGCAACCACCGCACCGGCTGGCGTGCCGCTGCGGATCATCCTGCCGGATGGAAGTGTCCACCGCACAACAACCGGAACATTCAACGGAACCTGTGCTATATGAAATCCTATCTACTGACACTCTTGACCCTGCTCGGAAGCACCATCTGCCGCGCAGAAGAAATCCCGCTTTCCAAGGAATGGAAACTGCCCGGGGGCACGACCGGCAGTAGCCCAACCATCGCGCTGAACCCGACCCAATGCTCGGGTGCAACCATGGCGACCCAGCAAATCAAGGGGCCGTTTGCGGCGGGCGAGCTGCTGCGGTTCTCGGCCGATGTTGAAATTTCCGGAGTCAAAGACGACAAGGGGAAAGATGCGCTGCGCCCGTTCGATCTCAACATGAATCCGCGCAATGTCTGCCTAGCGGTGGCGCAGTTGGACGACAAAGGCCGGACCTTGAGCGCCTGCGGTTCCGCCCGGTTGCTGGGAACGGAAAAAACCCGGCTAATGCTGGAGGTTCCCGTTCAGCAGGATGTTGCCTTGATCGAATTGCGGCTGCTCGCCACGCTGGTCACCGGCGACATCCACTACCGGAACATGGTGTTCGAAAAACTTCCAGCCGCACCGTTGCAGGACGTTCCCGAAGCGAAAATCATGACCAACAGCACCGGTCGCTGCTTTTGGCAGATCGACGGAAAAACCCGGCCGCTGGTGATGTATTTCGGCAACAACCAGTTCAACCACGACGACCGGATTCTGGAGGAAATGGAAAAGGCGACCGCCGTCGGAGTTCCGGTGCTTTCTTTCAATCTCTATCTCCCGTCCATGGTGTCGAACTCCGAACAGCTCAAGATGATTGAGCGGTTCATGAAACCGTTCCCCAACGCCTACTTCATCCCCCGCATCTGGCTCGGCCCCGGCGCGGCGTACCAGCAGAGCTTTCCCGAAGAGATGATGAAGTATGCCGATGGCCGGACCGGCGGCTATGCCTCCGCTTCTTCCGAACATTGGAAAAACTTTACCGACAACAATCTGCGCGAGCTCGTCAAGCTTATCCGCCGCTCGCCCTATGCCCGCCAGTTCGCCGGACTCAAGCTGACCTATTACCAGACCGGCGAATGGATCTACTGGGATCCGCAACTCTCCGCCGGATACGACGAACCGACCCGGCTGGGATTCATCCAATGGCTGAAAAACAAATACGGCGCAGACCAGGATTTTTCAAACGTACAAGTGCCCACCGAAGCGGCGCTCAATACCGGCACGTTCGGGGAATTCCGCGATCCGAAAACGCAGCAACAGGAAATTGATTTCTCGCTTTTCTACAACACCATCAACGCGGACAACATTATCCGGTTCGCCCGCACCGTCAAGGAAGCCACCGACAATAGAAGCCTGACCGCGACGTTCTACGGCTATCTTTTCGAACTGGCCTGGGATGAAAGCTGGCCGCAGCAGGCCGGACATCTCGGGCTGGAAAAACTCTACCGCTCCCCTTATATCGACATTATCGGCGCGCCCTATTCCTACAGCCCGATCGGGCGCGGCTTTGGCCTGCCGGTCGATCTGCACGGACCGTTCGACGGCATCGACCGCTACGGGAAAGTCGCCATGATCGAGGAGGACACCTTCACGCACCTTGCGCTTGATCCAAAAGTAGGCGACGGCTGGGAAGCGCAATATGCACCCGGCTATGCGAGCCGCACAACCAACATGGAAGAAACCCTGGCAGTGCTGCGCCGGGATCTCGGCGTTGCGGCCACGCACAACCAGTTGATGGTTTGGCAAAACCTGTTCAGCGAAGGCCGGTTCAACGACCAGAAGATATGGGACATGTACAAGCCCTATCTGGACTGGATGCAGCAGCGCGCCGAAACCGCCCCGCCGTTCCAGCCGCAAGTCGCCGTCGTGGCGAGCGCCGACAACATGGCGTTGCTGAAAACAAAAGCCTATGGAATTACCGAACGCTGGCTCTATCAAAACCGGTTTTCACTCAACCGCGTCGATACGTCCATTGGCTACTATCTCCAATCCGATCTGGCCACCCTGCCGGATAGCGTGCGCTGCGTCATCCTGCTGAATCCCTATCGGATTACGGCCAACGAAAAATCCGTTCTCGCCGAACGCTTCATGCGCGACGGAAAAATGATCATCTTCTGCTACATGCCCAACGTCTACGATGATACCGGCTTCAACCCAAACGGCACCGCGTTTTGCGGCATCGATCTCGAACTGAACACGACATCCCTCTTCCCCGAGTCGAAAACCGAAAACGGAACGGCCTTTGGCGGGCGGCAATTCGGACGGCAGAAAAAACAACCGGTCGAGATCTCCCTGTCCGTCAAGGACCGGAATGCGGAACCGCTCGCCCACTACAGTTCAACGCGCGACGTGTCCTGCGCGTTGAAGGAGATGCAGGGATGGACCTCCGTCTACCTCGGATCGTCCGGCCTGCCGCCAGCGTTGTGGCGCACCTTGTTCCAAAAGGCCGGATGCCACCTCTTTTTCGAGTCCTGTTCCACCGACTTCGACAAACCCGATTTTGTCCAAGCCAACGGCGATTTCCTGATGGTGCAATCCGCAACCGGCGGCAGGAAAACCATCCGGTTGCCGCAAAAGGTCGGCCGGGTCTACCGCTTCGATACCGCCCGCCCGAAACTTGTCGCAACCGATTGCAATTCGTTCCAGGCGGAACTCGAACCCGGCATCCCCGCCTTCTTCGTCTGCCGCTAGATCGTCTTAAGAAAAGTCGTGGTCGATGCCTGCTCCTTATGATGAAATGTAGACGCGGCTTCCAGCCGCGGTGCGGTGGTTCGGCACATGGCGTGCGCAACGCGGCTGGAAGCCGCGTCTACATTCCTGGCTACCGAATTTATTAATCCGCTCTGGCGAATCCTCGCCTTTTGCAGGTTTGCGACTCTGCCGCCGATTGTGGATTTCATTAGGTTTAATACGCAAACAACCATGGCGCAATATGCTTCGTCTCCCTACCCTGCTGTAGACGGTGATAGAATAGGAATTCAACAATGGAGGAGCAGTAGACATGAATATGAAGAGAGCAATAGCGATATTAACCATGGGATTGGTTTATGGAACGGCCCAAGCGACCACCTACGTGGACAACTTCAACCGGGCGGACGGATCGCTCGGAGCGAATTGGACCATTGCCGGAGGGGACTATGCCATCACCAATGAACAGGTTGCCGTCAGCACCTCCGGAAATGTCGTGGCGTACTGGAACAAGGGACAAACGCTCAACTCCGGAACCAATGGATTCGCCATCTCCACCACGGTGTCATTGAACGCGGATGTGAACAGCGCGTGGACGGGTCTCGCGTTCAACTACCAGAACCCTAGCAACTACTACGAATTCCGTTATAGCGGCACCGGCGAAGTCCAGGTGTTGCGGTTCGTCGATGGCAGCGCCGCTGCGTTCTACAACCCTGCCGGAACCGAGTTTGCGCATGTCCCGAACCGCCCCTACCGGCTGGAGGTTTCCTCGATCTCCAACTACACGTTCAGGGCAACCATCAAGGATACCGTGACCGGCGCCTTGGTTTGGGAGGTGCCCGCCGCCACCGATGGCACATCGTCTTTCACGGATGGCTATGGCGGATACTACAGTTCATCGTTGGGAAAAGTCCTGTTCGATGATTTCGAACTGACCTCCGAAGTGTTCCAGGACGACTATACCCGGATCCCAGCCATCGGCACTTTTAACACGGATGCCAGTGTTTCGATCGGCACAGGCTACGCCTTGTCGCAGCTTGCCGGCGATAAGGTGGCGCAAGCGCGCACTCTGAACGGTAGGATCCAGCTACAACAAACCACCACCGGTTCAGTATCCGCAGGCAACGTCGTGCTGCGCTACACCGGACTGGAACTGGCCAATACTGCGGGCTCGAACGAATCGTTCACGGTCGAAGGCGACATCATCTCTGCAAACACCGTAGCGCCCGCCCTGCTCTATGGTCTGGCGTTCAACTACCAGCCCGATGGCAGCTTCTATACGGCGCGTATCAATACCGGCAACGCGGCCACCGCCCTGCAGTTTGTGCGCTACAACAGCGCCGGGGCTGCGTCAAGTTTCTACGTTGCGACCAACTCGGTTCCAATAGCCATCACCACCACCAACCACCTCGTGATCACATCGTCCGAGCCGGGCGTGTTCAACTACGCTCTCACGGGACCGAGCATAGATGGCGGCTGCTTGACTGGTACGGCGACCGATACCGTCCTGAAGCTGGCGAACGGCCAGGCCGGTTTCTATGCGTCGGCCTGCAACACCTCCATCCTCTTCGACAACCTCTTCATCAAGGTCACGCGCGCACCACTCGTATTTCCTTCCACCGGCTATGATGCGTGGGCGTCGAACTGGGGCGTCGACATTGGAGCATCGACCAACGACTATGATGGCGACGGACTGCTTAACATCTACGAGTACGGCCTTGGCGGCGATCCAACCAATTCCTTCGACCAAGGAATTTCCCCCGGGTTTGCGATCCAGAATGTCGGAGGGACCAACTACTTCGGCTACGTCCATCCGCAATTGGCCGCTGATCAAAACAGTGGGCTGTCCTACTACCTTGAGCTCACTCCGGATCTCGTGATCCCAAGTTGGACCAACGCCGACTACCTGGTTTATGGCACCAACGTCACCGGCGGAACGTTCGACTATGTCACCAACATTACCGGCACGGTCGAAAGCAAGAAGTTCATCCGCCTGATTATTGAATGAGTGTAATTCGATTCCGGTAGATTCTGCAAAAGGCCTTGGGGGTTCCCTAGGCCTTTTGATATGTCAGGCCTTTCGTAGAACATGGAGTTAGATCAATGCGCCATCTCAAGCACATATACATCGAAAAAATCTCGGCATGGCCAATCCTGGCAGCAGCCTGCCTCTTGATGGCGACGCGTGGGCTTTGTTCCGATATCGTACCGGTGGTGCTCGGGGGTGAGTCGCAAACGAACGTCCTTTTCAGTTTAGCCAAGGACAATTTCGACCGGAACGACACCGATTGGCAGACCTCGGCATCTTCCCCCAACGCGATAGGCTTAGATTGGCAGGTTGGAACGCAGAGTTGGAAGATTATTGGCAATGCGGCAACCATGCAGCGCGTCAGTGGCGCCGGCGTCCTTTTCTGGATCTCGGATGAAACCGCCAACACACAGGGCCGCCGTTTTACGCTGGAATCCGAGACGACACTGGGCGTAACGAATTCGACTGATTTTGCGGGCATCGCCTTCAACATACAAAACGCCACGAACTACTACACGCTACGTTATTCCGGCACCGGAACCATCCAGTTTCTGCGTATCCGAAACGGGGCGACCGCCAACCTCGGTTCGGGATCGTTTGCCCACACGGCCGGCCATGCCTACCGCATGGTTGTCTCGTCCAGCCAATCGCAAAGTTTCGACTGGAATATTTTCGACACAGCCACCGGCCTTGCGGTTGCAAGCGGCTCTGCGACGGATTCCGGCACCGGATTCTCCGATGGATTTGGCGGGGGCTATGCCAGTTCCAGCCAAGCCTTGCTGGATAATTTCCGGCTTGAGGTGAACGAACCGCTTGCCGTCGCAAAAACCATCAAAGGCATCCCGGTTCTGACGCAGGATTCCGAGATTGTCCCGCAGGATGCGTTTTGCGCCAACGTCTACAACAATGCCATCACCCGGGAAGAAGTCAGGAAGGCGGGAAGCAACAGCGTCGACCTGGTTTTTGCGCGCGGCTTGTGCGTGTCGGTCAATACCGGCGACGGCGCATTTGTAGTTAACACGGCGACTTTAGACGCGGGAATCCAGAACATCCTGGCGGACAATCCGGATGCGCAGATCCTGTTGAACGCGGGAGGATTGCATCCACCGTGGGCCTGGCACGTCTACTATGGAAATGCAACGAAGCTCAAGGATGCCTCCGGGGCGTTCCACGCCATGCCGGATCCAAACTCGCCGATCTATCTGAACGCGGCAACCAACTTTCTCAAGGGCATCGTCGAGCATGTCGAAGCCCAACCGTATGCCGCATCGGTGGTGGGATACCGCATCGGTCTCTTCGAAGGGAGCGAGTTCATGCTTCCGGCGGGGTACTACGGTTATTCCGACGCATCGCAGGCCGCCTTCCGCGACTGGATCCAGCAAAGGTATGCTTCCATCGAAACCCTTCAGACTGCATGGAACGATCCAACGATTGGCTCGTTTGCCGTAGTGACGGTGCCGGTCGTTGCCGATTTTTCCGCGTCGGACTGGGGGCCGTTCCGCAACCCGGATACCCGGCGGAAGGTCGTCGATTTCACGGAATTCTGGCAGGATGCGGATGCGAATTGCCTGCTGCGCCTTTGCCAGTCGGTCAAGGATGCCTCGTCAAGAAGTCCGCTGGTGGGCGCGTTCTACGGCTACATGCTTGAAACCGGTCAGACTTTCTACAAAGGGCACCATGCCCTGCGCAAAGTGCTCGATAGCCCGCATATCGATTTCCTGGCCGCGCCCTACTCCTACGTCTACCGGTCGCCGGCATGGCTCGGCGTGACCAATGCGGATATCGGCGCAGGGGCATACCACGGCCCGGCGGATAGCATTCTGTCCAATGGAAAAATCTTTTTTTCCGAGGACGACAGCCGCACCTACCTGACCACGGACGATGCCAAATCCCACTTCCCCGATATTGCCGGAACCGTGGCCAATCTGCGCCGGAACCAACTCGTGAATCTCTGCCATGGTTCCGGCATCTGGCGGCTCGATCTCTTCGGTACCGGCTGGTACGACTCGCCGGAGTTGATGCTTGAGCTTGGATTGCAAAAACACATCAACGCCCTGTTGATTCAAGAGGCCGGAACCGACGGCAACTATACCCCCGATGTGGCCTTGGTCATCGACGAAGACAGCTCCTTTTATGTGGCAACCCGCAGCGACACCAATGCCGGGCAGAAAATCAACATCAGCATGTTCCTGCGCGACCATCTGCAACGCGCCGGCATCAATTACGGGGTCTATCTGCTCAGCGACCTTGTGGCCGGACGGGTTCCTAATTGCTCCACCTATATCTTCGCCGGCACCTACCTCATGAACAGAACGGAAAGAAACTGGATCGGTGAAAACCTCAAAAAGGACGGGAAGACCCTGGTTTGGTTATATGGATCGGGTCTTTATGACGAAACCGGCTGGGGGTTGGACCGCATGGCAAGCCTGATGGAACTGGATATCGCCGAATCCAGCGATCCCATGTCTACGGGAATAGAACCCACCAGCGTGCTCACCTCGGCTGTGGCAAATCCTCCATGGGATCCAACCGATCTCTCCGGACAGCCGGAATGGTATGTGCAGAACCTGCCAGCCGGAGCGCAGGTGATGGGCAACTATGTCCACGGAAGCACAAAGCGACCGGCTTTCGTATTCGCGGACAAAGGCAGCTGGAAGACGCTTTATGCCGGAACCCTTAGCCTTGATCAAAAATGGCTGCTGGGCCTGATGCGGATTATTGGAGTGCACCAGTATGTCGATACCAACGCGACGGTGCCCTGCTATGCTGGACGCGGCATCATCGGCATCTGGCCCACCGAAGCCATGAGCGGCACGATCCACCTAAAAGAACTATCGGATGTCTACAACCTGTACTCCGGGAGCTTGCTCTATCAGGGCGTGAGCAACTTTCCCGTCAATCTGGCCCAATGGGAAGTTACCGGATTCAAAACACAACCAGCCGGCAGCAAATGGGTCCCCGGTCTGTTCTATCAATGGCAGCTGTCCCATTTCCCGGATGGAGAAATAACCGCCGGACTGGCGGATGAAAAATCGGATCCGGATGGGGATCAATCCGCCAACTTCCAGGAATTCATTGCCGACACGGATCCAGCCAATTCCGCCTCGGTCTTCAAGGCCAAGGTGCATGCCGATACCTCCGGAACAGGCATCTCGTTTGATACATCGGCGGCACGGAACTACAGCATAACCACCAGCACCGACCTTGTGGCCGGGGTGTGGATGCAGCTGGGCGGTTCCATACATGGAACGGGAAGCATCGTGTCGATCGCGGACACCAACGCATTGCCGCAGGCATTCTACCGCGCCCATGCGATCCTGCCATGAGATCTGCGGGAAAGTGGTGCACCCGGAGAGGTTCGAACTCCCAACCCTCTGGTTCGAAGCCAGATGCGCTATCCAATTGCGCCACGGGTGCCGCCAAGACAACAACAGCGATACTGGTTTCCCGCGGATTGGACAAGTGCATTCATGCAACGATCCCTCAATCGGACATATTTTTTCAATCAAGGGTTGGACGTGCCGGTTTCATCCTCTATATTTCGCGTCTTCCAAACCAAATAGAGGAAAAGGCTTTATGAAGAAACTGGTAATCGGATTGCCAAAAGGCAGCTTGCAGGACTCGACGTACGCGCTGTTCAAAAAGGCGGGATTCTCCATCAAGGGTGGATCGCGTTCCTACTACCCGTCGATCGACGACGACGAAATCGAAATCCGCATCCTGCGCTCGCAGGAAATGAGCCGCTATGTCGAACACGGCATGCTGGACGCAGGAATCACCGGCCTCGACTGGATCGAAGCCAATGGCTCGGACGTGGTCGAACTATGCAGCCTGGTCTACTCCAAGCAGAGCAAGCGCCCCGTGCGCTGGGTGCTGGCCGTCCCGAACGACTCGACGATCCAGTCCGTCAAGGATCTTGAAGGCAAGAAGATCGCCACCGAGGGCGTGGGCATTGTCGAACGCTGGCTCGAAAAGAACGGCGTGAAGGCCGAGGTCGAGTTTTCCTGGGGAGCTACCGAAGTGAAGGTTCCGGACTTCGTGGATGCGATTGTCGACATTACCGAAACGGGCAGCTCGCTGCGGGCGAACAACCTGCGCATCGTCGAAACACTGATGGAATCGTATCCCAAGTTTTTCTGCGCCAAAGAGGCGTGGGCGGACAAGTGGAAGCGCGCCAAACTTGAAAAGATCGCCTTGCTGCTGAAGGCCGCGCTGGATGCCGAGGACAAGGTCCTGCTCAAGTTGAACGTGTCCGCAGAAAATTTGGAGAAGGTGAAAGCTTTGCTGCCTGCATTGCATTCCCCCACCGTAAACCAGCTGACCGACACGGGATGGTTCGCCATCGAGACCGTGGTCGATGAAGAAATTGTCCGCGAAATCATTCCGGAACTGAAGAACAACGGTGCGGAAGGTATTATTGAAATTAGCTTGAACAAAGTCGTCGCGTAACTATTGTATACGCTCTTTTAGCAGAAATCAGGAGAACACATGGGTACCATTAAAAAATGGCGTAAGAAAAAAATGTCGAACCATAAGCGCCGCAAGCGTCGTCGTGCGGATCGCCACAAAAAGAAATAGGTATTGATTGCCTGATTATTTTCAAGGCTGAAGCCTTCGGGCTTCGGCCTTGCTTTATTTAGGTCCGACTTCTGGAAACCATCGGGGATGCGGTTTCCTGAGGTCGGAACTTTTTTTACCCGAGCCGGGATCCGGCTGGAACAGGGCTACCGTTGAGGAATGACGCGGCTGTCATCCGCTTCTTTCCAGTGGGCTGAACCTCAGCCAAACGCAAGGCGCCGTCGCCTGTCGCGACCAGTAGTTGGCCGTCCAGGACTTCGCCAGGCACCCCGCGTCCCTCTTCCCGGTCGGCACGCCAGATCTTCAGTACTTCGCCGCCCGGAAGCTTGCAGGTGCTTCCCGGCCACGGATCGAAGGCACGGATTCGGTTCCGTATGGATTCCGCCGGAAGCGTCCAATCGATTTCGCCATCCTCCTTGGTCAACTTGCGGATCTCCATTACCCGCGCCTCGTCCTGCACGACACGTTTAACCGTCCTGTTGCGGATGTCGTCGATGGCCTGCAGAAGAAGATCCGCTCCGAGAACCGCGAGCTTGCCGTGTAGCTCTCCCGATGTATCGGCATCGCTGATTGGGTAGGTTTCCTGCCGCAGGATATCGCCGGCATCCATTTTTTGCGCCAGATAGATGATGCTCACGCCGGTGAGCGAATCACCGTTGGCTATCGCCCATTGGATCGGCGCGGAGCCGCGGTATTTCGGAAGCAGCGAGGGATGCATGTTGATCGCCTCGCACGGTGCCAGATGAATCACGCGCGACGGAATATACTGCCCATAGGCGACCACGATAAAAAGATCGGGCTTCAGGGCTGCCAGCATATCGACCGATGCCGGATCACCAATTTTTTCCGGAGTCATGACGTTTAGTCCCTGCTTTTCGGCAAAAGCCTTGAGCGGGCACGGCGACGGAATGCGCTTTCGTCCAGCAGGCCGGTCGGGCTGGGAAACCACGCCCACGACTTCGTCTTTCCCATTGCCCAGAACGGCTTTGAGCGAGGGGATCGCCAGCTCGGCGGATCCCATGAAAATGATGCGCATGGCCGCCTCCTATTGCTGCGGTGCCGGTGCAGTGCCGCCCTGCGGTGCGGGCGCCGTTCCTCCCTGCACCGACCAGCGGTCGCGGTCGGAGAGGAAGATCTGGTCTTGCCGGTTGAGCGCCACGCCCTGCTTGAGCGGGAAGTCGGGCGGCGTACGGCCGCTGAGAACCGGGAGCCAGCTCTTTTCGGGGCCGTCGAGCAGCTGCTTTACGAACGGCTTGTTTTTGGTGATCGTCGTGATGTACATGCCGCTGATGTATTGCTTGTAGTCGTTGATTTCGTAGAAATCATCGAGATCCTTGGGAAGGAGGATTGAGACGCGGTCGCCGTACCACGCGGTGGCCCAAGGCATGTCGGTGCACATCACTTCGCGCGGCGTCAGCATATTCGAAACCTGTGCAATGATCGGCGCAAAATATGGAGGATAAGGGTGGTTGCCATGCGGCGGCATCAGGGTCAACCCAAAGGGGATGCCCGCCAGCACGACGATCAGGCACTTGAGCCCCATGTTGTACAGCCGCACACCGAGGTCGAGCCGGTCGATGAGGATGTAGAAGAAGGCCAATCCATAGAGAATGACGAACGGCCAGAAGACATGGATCATGTCCACCGACGACTCCGAAAAGAACCCCGCAATAATGACGGTGAGCAATAGGCCAAGCCCCAGCCCCCACCGCAAGTAATTTACCTGTGGACGCACAAAATGGTAGAAGAAGGTCGTTATGAAGAGGGCCATGAGAACTCCACCACCCATGCCCGGAATAACGGATTCATACTTCTCCGAATAGTTCGTTACCCATTTCTTCTTCAATTCCGCAGCATATGTTCCGGCATCGAAGGTTGGGTGCAGTTCGCGATCAAAGGCTTTGTCCGGATATTTGCTGGTTTCGGCAAGAGCAGTCTGACCGGCCATACCCATCGGGTTGCCGCTGATTTTGTAGTTGCGGTAAAGCCAGGGCGAAACCATCACAAGATAGAGTCCGAGGAATACCACGGCGTAGCGCGTCCCTCCCCGGAACCGGCCGCTCATCAACCAGGCGAACAGGGCGATGCCGGGAACCGCGGCGCACGTGATGTAGCGCGTAAGGAACGCGATGGAGGAAAAGGCAACGGACAACACAAACGGAACAGCCCAGGCGGCCGTGGAGTTCCGGTCCCGCCGGTTCAACATGGAGACCACCATGGCATAGAAGGATGCCGCCACGAAAAAACCCGCCATGGAAATATTGAGCCCGGAAATGCTGTCCTTCCACGCCACGTTGCTCAGGTAGTAGATCGTCATGCCAAGGAATCCGATCTCGCGCGAAAACAACCGTTTTCCAAGCATGAAGACAATCCATCCCGTGAGGATGGTGAACAGATGGTTCACCGGAAGAATCACCCACTGCTCGGCAGGCATCGTGGATGAGCGGCTTCCTTCGGGAATGGAAAAGGGATCCAGCCCAACCATCTGGAAAAACTTGAAGCCAGCGGCCAGAACCGCCGGATAGGCCGGCGGATGGAAAAGGTCGGGGTGCCCTACGATTTGGGGATTTTCGCCGGGATTGCGCTGGCTCATTTTCCACATGGTGACGGGGCGAACGCACTTGGTCACCAAACCCCCATTCAGCGAAATATTGCGTCCGAGCTGGGCATAATCCATCGCCTCTTCGGTTTTCAGTCCGCGAAACTGCGTGGCGGTATAGATCATCACGACAACCAGCAAAAACAGAATGTACAGGGAGACCCGGATGATTTTAAGCCCGGTGCCCGTGTCAATACTGTACACAATGTCGTGAAGTGTAGACTCAAAAGACCTGTTGTCCTGCGCCATTGTTCGTCCCAATCATTTAAAAGTTCGAAAAACTGAATGGGGTAGTATCCACGAAAAGAGATGGAATACAAGTTTCCTGCCTTTGGAAATATGCACATTCAGCGGAACGGCACCACCACGACCCCTACCCCGAAAAATGTTCAAAAGCCTTGCCTTCCAGCCCGTGGAGCGAACCATCGGGTTGCCGGAGCAGCAATTCCCCCAGATCGGCCGTGATCCAGCCAATCTTGAAAACCTCCCGACCAAACCGTTCCCGCCAACGGCTACGCAGCAATTCGGCGTATTCCTTCGGCACGGTGAACAGCAACTCGAAATCCTCGCCGTCATGCAACGCGCATTCAAGGCTCCCAACCGTTGGAATCTGTTCCGTCTCCAACACCGCTCCGACACCGCTCTGTTTTAGGATATGCCGGAGATCGGTCGCCAACCCATCGCTGATATCCATCATCGCATTCACCCATCCCGTTTCGCGCAGGAAGATCCCCTCCTCCACGCGCGGCACAAAGTCCAGATGCTTGCCGGAACGGCTGCAACCCAGTGGTCCCGTCACAAAGATGCAATCGCCCGGCCTAGCCCCCGAACGGAGCAGCGCCTTGCCCGCCGGAACGGTTCCCGTCCCGAAAACATGCAGCTCCAAACAGGGGCCTTGCGCCAGATCGCCGCCAATCACCGTGGCCCCGAAACGCGTACAAAGCGCATGGATGCCATCATAGATTTTTCCCAAGGCCTGAAAATCCTGTTCCGGTGGCGCAACGATGTTGACCAACACCCATTGGGGCGTTGCGCCCATCGCGGCGATATCGCTGAGTACCCGGCCGACCGCCTTGTTTCCAATGCGTTCCGGTTTTTCCGAGGATTGGAAATGCACCCCTTCAACGACCGGGTCGGTCGTAAGAACCTGATCGGTTTCCGTTCCGGGAATTTTCACCACGGCACAGTCGTCGCCTGTACCCGTCCGCAACTCAGGATGGCCGCCAAGCTTGGCGGTCAGGATGCGAATGGCTTCGTGTTCGCCGATATTTCCAAGGGTGGTCATGCGCAGAAGACTAGCCGATTACAACACCGAGACAATCCTTATTCGTGGCGCAGCGCCTCGATCGGATCCATCAGCGCGGCGCGGCGCGCGGGATAGATGCCGAAGATCACCGAGACCGTCACCGAAACACTGAACGCGATGGCGAAGGCCGGAAACGTCAGCACGGTTTTCACACCGGTCGCGGCGGTGATGGCCATGGGGATCAGCGCTCCGAAAATGAGCCCGATCACGCCGCCGGAAGTCGAGAGGAGCAGCGTTTCCATCAGGAACTGGAAAACGATGTCGCTGCGGCGCGCACCGAGCGCGCGGCGGATGCCGATCTCGCGGGTGCGCTCGCTGACAGTCGCAAGCATGATGTTCATGATGCCGATGCCGCCGACAATCAGCGAAATGGCGGCGATGGAACCGAGGACGATGTTGAAGAGCCGGCGGGTTTCGCGCGCCTGCCGGATCAATTCAAGCGGCACGACGATGCTGTAGTCCTCGACCTTGTGGTTTTTGCGGAGGATGCGGCGTGCGGCGTCGACGGCGCGGGTGACATTTTCCTGCTTATCGATACTCAGGATGAGCTCATGCAATTCAATCTTCTCGAACACCCCGCCCCCTTCCGATAATTGGACGAAGAGGTCGCCACGCTTGTTGAGATAGGTGCGCAATGGGATGTAGACGTTCTGGTTTTCGCCAGCGAGCCACAATTCCCCCTGCGTCGGCAGCTCGCCTTGGGCAATATCGCCGATGACGCCGACGACCGTGTAGGCATCGCGGTCGATATTCAGCGTTTTCCCAACGGGATCGACGCCCGCGAAGAGGATGCGCGCCAAGCGCGAACCAATCACGCAAACGGGGGTGCCGTATTCCATATCGGAACTAGTCAGGAATCGCCCGCGCACCATCCGGTAGTGCTGCACGCGCAGGAACCACGGGGTGGTTGCAATCACATCGGTTTGAAGCTTGCGCGCCTTGTACTGCACATCGTAGCGCAGCACCTTCATCGGCGTGCTGGCTTCGAGGTTCGGAACATATTGGGAAAACTGCTGGGCATCCTCGTAGGTCAGCCCATAGGCTGCGATCATGCTCCGCTTGGAATCCGGCGCGTCGCCCTCCTTGGGAACCTTGACACTTTTGATCAGGATGTTCTGGCTGCCCATCCGCTGGATCTTTTCCTGGATTTCGCGGTTGGCCCCTTCGCCCACGCTGAGCATGGCCACCACCGAGCATACGCCGAAAATGATCCCGAGCATCGTAAGCCCGGCCCGCAGCTTGTACTGGCCAAGGTTTTTGATCGCCAGGCGGACCAAACGTTCTGGGCGCATGGACTTCATGGTTTGGGCGCTCCGTTCCAATCATTGGAAATGATTTGGCCATCGCGGAAACACACGACGCGCTGGGCGCGGCCGGCAATATCGTCGTCGTGCGTCACCATCACGATCGTCTTGCCCTCGGCGTGGAGTTCATCGATCAACTCAAGAATCTCGTTCCCGGTTTTGGTATCGAGGTTCCCGGTAGGTTCATCAGCCAGCATCAGCAGCGGATCGCAGACAAGCGACCGGGCAATGGCCACGCGCTGCTGCTGCCCGCCGGAAAGCTCCATAGGCTTGTGCTTCAAGCGATCGGCCAGCCCCATGCGTTCCGCCAGCGCGATGGCCTTGGTGCGGGCATGGGCTTCGGGAATCCCTTGGTAGAAGAGCGGCACTTCGATGTTCTCCAGCACATTGAGTTGAGGAATCAGGTTGTAGGACTGGAAGATGAAGCCAATACGCCTTGATCGGATCTCGGAGAGTTGGTTGTCGGAAAACTGCGAAATGTTTTCCCCACCCAGCAGATAGTCCCCGGAGGAAAGATGGTCCAGGCAACCAAGCAGATTGAGCAGGGTTGATTTTCCGGAGCCGGACGCGCCCATGACCACCGCATATTCGCCGGGATCGATCCGCAGGTCGATTCCGCGCAAGGCGGCCACCCGCAGCGAGCCGTTGACATATTCCTTAACGGCGCTTCTAAGCTCGACGATCGGAACACTCATTCCTGGGTTTGCTCTTTGGTTTTGCCCGAGGTCTGGGCCAGCGGACTCTTCTTCAGCTGCGCTTCGGCATTGAGTTCGACCTCTGCATACAGCAGCAGTTCGTCACCCTCCTCCAGACCCTTGATAATCTGGATGTAGTAGGTGTTGTACTTGCCGGTTTGCACTTCCTGCAGTTCCTTGCGTCCATGCTTGACGACATAGACATAGTGCTGGTCCTTCTTCGACACCACCGACTGGATGGGTACGTAGAGGACGTCGCGAAGCTGGTCGGTCACGATTTCAACCGTGGCCGACATGCCGGGCTTGAGAGTGGCCTCCAACTTGGTGAGCACATCGACCATGATGGTATAGGTCTTCACGCCGGAGCTGAACCAGTCCTGCGAGTCCGGCACGGCGCTGATCTTCTCCACCTGCCCGCGCAGCACCAACCCCGGCACGGCGTCCAGCGTGGCGACCGCTTCCTGGCCGAGCGACACCTTGTCGATCATGGCCTCGGGAATGCCGACCTTGATGTTCCATGCGCTTAAATCCGGGTAGGAAAGTATTTTCTGGCGGAAATTGACGTTGGCGCCTTTTTCAACTTTTGCGGAACGCCGGTCGCTGGGATAGAAGACCTGTCCATCAAAGTCGGCAAAGACCTTGGTATTAGTCAGCTGCTCTTCGCGCGTGACCAGCTGGTTGCCCTCGATCTCCAACCGTGTACGCTTCGACTCGATCGACGCCTGCTTGCTGAGCACATCCGAGGCAAAGGATTTCTTGAGCCGTTCTAGCGTTGATTCCGTAGTCAGGACATCGTTTTTAAGCTCCTTGAGCCGCTTGATATAGGTGTAGTTCTGGAGGATCTCCAGATCCTTGGTCTTGTTCCGCACCTCGATGTCCTTGCGGTCGACCCCGAGCTGGTCGGACTCGAGTTCCTGCCGGTTGGAGTAGCCCTTTTCATACAACTCCTGCGTACCCTCCAGCTCGCTGCGGGCCTTCTTCAGTTCCTGCTCCGCCAGTTTGATGTCCGACTCCGCCTTAAGCACCATCTGCGGATATTCCGCCTCGGTATATTTCTGCAGATCCAGCTTGGCGAGTTCGACTTTCAGGATGGCGCTTTCCAGATCGGAGGCATACTTGAGCTTGGCGATTTCGAGTTCCTCCTGCGCATGCAGCAGATCCGCATCGGCAGTGGCCACAGAGGATTGCTGGTTCAGGTAGCGTTCCTTCAACTCGCTCGACTCCAACTCTACCAGCAGTTGACCGTTGGTCACGGTGGCCCCATCCTCGACAATGGCGATGATCTTCGCGTCGCGGTAGGCATCGTTCATGATGTCCAGGCTCGTCTTGGCCTCCAACTCGCCCGTTTGCAGGATGCTCACCACCAGGTCGCCGCGTTGCACCCGGCAAAAATGCGAATTGTTCGGATCAACCCGCGAGGCATCATTGCCCGGCTTAAAGGCCAACGTCCCCAGCACGACCACAGCGACGACCACGCCAACCTTGACCCTACGGCGTTGCCACAGCTTCTTCAACTTGTCCAATTGACTTTTCATACCACATCCCCTTCGGATCGATTTCAAACCGTTCGATCGCATTCCAGAACCGCAGCCGGGTGATGGTGTAATCCACCAGCGACGCGGTCGCCTCGTTACGCGCGCTCAGCAAGTCGGACTGCGCATCGAGCAGGTCGCGCGTGAGCGCCTTGCCCTGATTCAACAACAAGGTCGTATTCTCCACCCGGCGAACCGCCAGCTTCACGCTCAAGAGCCGGTTTGCATAGACGGACCGGTTGCTTTCCAACTTGCGCCACAAGTCACGCACCGAACGCACCACGTCCGACTCGTCGCTTTCGAGATTCCTCTTTTCGCGCTCATAGTTGATCTGTGCAATGCGGAAGCTGTTGCGCTTTTCCGTCCAATCAAACGGCAGCTCCAATCCAACACCCATATTCTGGCTTATATCCGTCCCATCCGAGCTATCGAATTGTTTCTGGACGGTATAGGAAACATCCAGCTTCGGCAGGAAATTGCGTTGCTGAATCTCCACCTTGCGATCTTTATCCTCCACCTTCTGACGCTCGTTGATCAGGTCCAGCCGATTGGAAATCGCCGAATCCATCGCCACCGGCAAGGTAATGTCCACATCGACCAACCCCCGTTGCTCCAGCACGGAAAGCTCCTTCGGATCCGGCTCAACGTTCAGGTCGATCGGCAAGCCGAGCGTAAAACGAAAATCGTCCAGCGCCCGGTCGTAGGCGGCCCGCGCGATCGTCCATCGGTCGGCGGCGTTCAGCTCGCTCTGGCGCGCCTGCGCCGCCTGGAAATCGGCGATACGCCCGGCCTTGGCATACGACTCCGATTGCTCGCGGTTGGCGATGGTGCTTTCGTAGTTGTTGCGTTCGTTCACCATCTGGTCGCGCGTACGCAGCGCCGCATAGAACTGCGAGGAGATATCGATCACAAAATCCTGCTGGTAGCGTTTAAAATCGCGCGCGGCGTAGACCATATCGCGTTCCGCCTGCCGCAGCGGCTCCTTCGTGACTAGCGGGCCAAACCCGTTGAGCAGCGGCTGGATGATATTGAACGTGAGCGCGTTGTTCGAATCGCTGGTGTCCGGATTGGTGAAATAGCGCAGCATGTTCTGGCTAAAGTTCAGCGTCATCCTCGCGCCCGTGGCCAGTTTCCTGGTCACCCCGAGATCCACGCCCGCATTCGCACCACGGTTGCCGAAGGTTTCGGTTGAGCCGTCTTTGTAGGTGGAAAAGGAAGTATCGGCCTCGACCCGTCCGTTGTAGTTCAAATCGAAATCCTTCTGCACTTCCGTCAGGTACAATGCCTGGATGAATAGCGTCTCCTTGCGGGTTTGGTACGAACGGCTGCTGGCAATTGCGATTGCCAATGCATCCGAGAGCGAAAGAAGCGTCGGCTCCTCCTTGGTCCGGTCCAACTCCAGCATACTGCGGACCTCGCGACCCGCCTCGTCGTCGATCGTGAACGGCGCTGAATCCCCCAAGCCCAACTTCTGCGACGCCATGATATTGCCATAGGCCGCACGATCCGCCTTGCCTTCTGCAACATCGCTGATCTTATCAAGCGGATTTGAAATCAAAACTATTGGATCTCCGTTTCCTCCAGCAGGAAGAAGTACCAATTTGGCGCACGAAACCGCCAACAGCAGGAGGCCGCACAGCAAGGTTCTTATCGTTAGGTTGTAATGCGTGGCTTTCATAAAAGGAATACGACGGTGTAACCTAAGTAAAAGCGGACAAATCAACAATGCTTTATCCTAAAAATCCCAGTATTATCGTTGTTCCAAAGTCGCGGCCCGTGTGCTAGAAACTGCCAACACTGGAAGATGCCCATTATCATGAAACAGGTACTCGTACTCATTAATCCAAAGTCCGGAACCGGCGGCCCCTACCGCTATATCTCCGCCATCGAAAAAGCGTGGGACACCCCCGAGCACGATATCTCCTTCCAATTCAGCCAATCCGTCGAGGATGGTGCCGGCAAGGCCAGGCGGGCCATCGAACGCGGAACCGACACCATACTCGTCGTGGGGGGCGATGGCATGGTCAACTCGATCGGCAGCGTACTCGTTGGAACCGATGTCCGGCTCGGCGTGATTCCCGCCGGTAGCGGAAACGGCTTCGCCCGCCACTTCCGGATCCCGCTCGGCCCCACTGCCGCCGCCAAGGCGCTCCTCAACGGCCGCACCATGAAAATCGATGTCGGCAAGGCAAACGGCCGCCTCTTTTTCGTTACGTGCTCCATGGCGTGGGACGGTGCGCTCGTGGAAGCCTTCGAAAAATTCCCGTTCCGCGGCCTCGTCCCCTACGTTCTCGCCGGCGCGCAGCAACTACTCGAATACAAGGCGCAACCCTTCCAGATCGATATCGATGGCGAACGCCTCGACTTCAAGCACCCGCTCATCTTCACCGTTGCCAACCTCTCGCAATTTGGCAGCGACTTCTTCGTCGCCCCCGACGCCAAGGCCGATAGCGGGCACCTTGAACTGGTTGCCGTGGAAAAAAAGGATGTGCCTCTGGTTCTTAGTCAGATCCACCGCTTCATCGAAAAAACCTTCCACCACCATCCGCTCGTCACCAACCGCCACTTCAAAACCATGACCGTGCGACGCGAAAAACCATCCCCCATCCAGATCGACGGCGAATTGATGAAGGCGGATACGCAGATCCATATCGAAGTGCTTCCCAGCGCCCTCAACGTCATCGTCCCCAGCTAACGGAACCCCATGGACAACTTTTCAGATGATACCCTATTCATGCGCATGGCTTTGAAACAGGCGGAAATCGCCGCCGAAGAAGGGGAAGTCCCGTGCGGCGCCATTATTGTCAAAGACGGCGAAGTCATCGGCAAGGCGCATAACCAGACCGAAACCCTGAACGACCCTACTGCGCACGCCGAAATCCTCGCCATCACCCAGGCCACGCAAGCTGTAGGAAACTGGCGGCTCAACGGCGCGGTCATGTATGTCACCAAGGAACCCTGTCCCATGTGCGCTGGCGCCCTAGTGCTCGCCCGCATCGACAAGGTGATATGGGGAATGACCGACCCCATCCGCGGCGGGGCCATCTCCAAATTCCAGATCCTCAACACCGCCGACCTCAACCACAGCGTTGCCGTCGAAACCGGACTCATGGAAGACGACTGCAAAGCCATCATGCAAGGATTCTTCCAGGATCTGCGCCGTAAATCCAAGGAACGTAAAAAAGAAGGCGAGCTGGATTAGCCGATCAGGGTTGATTTCACTTGCGAACGCAACCGTGCGACATCATCGGGTTCAAGTTTTCCCGAAATGAGATGAAGCGCGTTCGCTGCACCGCAGGCCATGCCGGTGATAACCGCTTCGGACACCGGACTACCCTTCGCCAGTTCGACCGCAATGCCTGCCGTCACCGCATCGCCGCTACCGACCGGATTGACCGCCTCGATCTTCGGCGGAAACATTTCCAAGGTTTGGAACCCATCCACAAAAAATGCTGATCGGCTGCCGCGCGTGATCAGCACCGACTGCGCTCCATGCAGAATCAGTTGGCGGCAGGCCGCCAACAAATCGTCACCGCCGAACGTTTGCAGCAACTCGACGTCGTTGATCTTCACCATGAACGGTTTGTACTCCAACGCCAGCAACAACGGCTCGCCCGGTGCATCGAGTATAATCTGCCCACCCTGCTCGGAAACGATCTTGGCAATCTGTGCGTAGGCATCAACCGGCGCACCCGCCGGAAGCTTCCCTGAGATTGGAACAATCGAACCCGAAAGCTCCAACCCTTGGAAAAGTGCCACCATCTTCTTCCACTCTGTAGCCGCGAGGGGTGGCATCTCCTCCACTAGTTCAGTGACTTCCGGATTACCCGCCTCCACCAGCGTCTGGCAGATACGTGTTTCTCCAGACACTTCCACATGCCGGAACCTCACGCTTTCCTTTTCCAGCATCTGCTCGATCAACCGCCCGTTTGCCCCGCCCACAAAACCGATCAACTCCGGACGGCCACCCAGTTGCGTCACCATCCGAGCCGTATTCGCACCCTTTCCTCCAATGCCGATGGTTACCTTCCTCACACGGTTCACCACGCCCTTTTCCAGCATTTTGAACTCCATGATACGCTGAACACACGGCGTAAAACCGCAACAGATAATGGGTTTGTTTCTTGTATTCATAACGAGGGGGAAGCTAATCGTTTTTTTTCCAAAATGATAGTCGACAAACCATCAAATTCGGCTAAATTGTTCGCTCCTTTATTGGAAACGGTGGGGTTGCGGAGCGGTCAAACGCAGCAGACTGTAAATCTGCCCTCTTAGAGTTCGATGGTTCGAATCCATCCCCCACCACCATTTCTTTTGCGGGCGATTAGCTCAGTTGGTTAGAGCACTACCTTGACATGGTAGGGGTCGGAGGTTCGAGTCCTCTATCGCCCACCACTTTCCAGATCATGGAAACAGGCAACAGATAAAACAAAAGCCCCAATTACTTGGGGCTTTTGAAGTCTTCCTGTGCAAGCTGGTTCACGATCCTAGTCTTTTGCGCCATACTTGCTTTTATATTTGGTCATTAGATCCCGTTCATCATCGGTCATGTATTTTTTGATGTCATCGATCACGGAACCCTCGCCATTAAACCCTTTCCAAATCGGCCCAAACTGGCTATTCAGTACGTCGCCGGCGCCAGAGGCATCTTTCCCGGCGGGTGCAAGAACCACGACATTGATGGTTGGCCAGCGCTTCCTGTCGGTTCCATAGATATCAACGATCATGTTTCGGAGCGATTTCGCCATTTTTACCGGCTCGTTGGGTGTTCGCTCTTCGTCGTCATTTCCTCGTTGACTCCACCCATCAATATAGTTGGTTGTCAGAACAAAGATTGTATCCGGCTTCTGTTCCAAAATAGCCCATACAACACCACGACCCCAATGCATAAATCCGTTCGGGGCATCCGGCGCATATTTTTTCTCGATTTCCTTGGGTACTACGTACGGATATGCCCATTTCAAGGAATAGAAAGGAAGGTTATCCACTCGCGTGGGCCAGGACTTTTTAGCTGCATTTATACGGCCTGTAGCATCCCCCCATGTAAAGCAGTGATCGTAATCTCCTTCGAGGGGATTGACCGTCGCCATCCAGTCCATGACCTTTTTCTTGTTGGCAGGTGTAGCCAGCATGATGGTTGGATTGAGTGCGTCAGCATCGCTTGCATAGTATGCAATCACATTGAACAAGGTGTATTCCGGAAGACCGTTGATCAGCTCTTCCAACCGGTTGCGGATCGTCAAGTCCGTCATACGGGTAAACGGATTGTTATATTCTTCACGGGGTTGATTTTTATTTTTTAGATCACGACCTTGCTGGATTGTGGCGGGACCGAAATGGACCACAAAGACAACTTTTTCCCCTTTGGCCTTGGTGCCGAAAAAGTTTATTTCCGGCATAGTAAAGCCTAGGGATCCACCTCCCATGTCGCCAACCCCGGCAGTCCCGCCTTTGATGCCGGACACCTCCGGCATCTTGAACTCGGGTACCTTGCGGTTCACCTGTTTGGCAACCAGCCGTTTGCGCAACTTGGGCTTCGGCTTCTGCTTGTTCATTTTTACCGGAACCTGCAACTTCTTCAGCGCTTGTTTCGGCCGCACGACCTGTTTGCCTTCGAAGCGTTGATCCTCTTTCTTGATGACGGTAACGGCGACAAACGAAACCGCGACCAGAATCAGTATGGCGTGGATGGCCAAGCTGACCACCATTGCACTTGATTTTGCGTGATGCGCAAAGAAACGCTTCTTTTTCTTTAGCTCGGTCATTGTTTCCCTGCTCGCGGCCAACTACATGGTCATGCTGAACGACAGATTCTTTACATCGGCCGCGGCGCACGCATCCATCACCTTCACGATGCGCCCATGCAAGGCTTTGTCGTTCGGCATGATGTTAACGATCAGTTCGCTGGCGGACGAGTCGGCCGCTTGCTTCAGGGTAACCAACTGCGAGATCAGGTCATCAAGGTTGTTCTCATCCTTGCCGAAGGTCATCCCTTCGATGGAGATATCACCCTCGGCGGACACCTCGATCAGCACCTCGATCGGCAAGGTGATCGGCTCGGTCGACTGGACTTGGGCCGGAAGCATGAAGGAAAGATCGGCTTCCTTCTTGATCAGCGACGCCGTCACCATGAAGTAGATGAGCAGCAGGAACACCACGTCGATCAGCGGGGCTATCTGAAGCTCCGCCTTTTTGTTCATTAAGTCGTCTAGCTTCATGATTATTCCTCGAAAGTTGCATAGATGAGGTCGGTCGCGCCAACCTCTCCGCAAGCTATCATGATATCTTTATTGGTTTTGTATTCCACGCGTTCATCCGCGCGGATCAAAATCCGCAGGTCGGGATTCCGGTCAAGTTCGGCACTGACAAGCTCCTTGAGCTCGTCAATGGTCACCGGCACCGTCCCTGCATAGATCTGGTTGTTCTTGTCCACCGACAGCATCAGGCGTCCCTTTGTGTCTTCCGGAACCTTGGCATATTCGGCCTTGGGGATTTCCACCTCGACCTTGTCAAGCTCTGTGACCACGGATGCCACCATGAAGAAGATGAGCAACAGGAACACCATGTCGATCATGGGGGCCATGTCGATTGACACCTCGTCTTTGCGTGGTAGTCTGAGTTTCATTTAAAACCTCGTCCCGCAAGGGTTTTTATTCTGCTTTAGCTGACTTCTTGGCACTCACTCCACTGCCCAAATTCTCGAAGCCCAACGGCAATTCGCCGGATTCAAGCGTGTCGAGCAACGCGCCGATATTGCGTCCGAGCGTCGCGGTGGACTTGATGAAGTTATTGCGGAAGAAGTAGTAGAACAACATGGCTGGGATGGCAATGATCAGACCGGTGGCGGTAGTCACCAAGGCCTCACCAATGTTGCCGGCAAGAACTTCCGGTTTGCCCATGCCCTGCGACCCGATGGTCTGGAAGGCCTTGATCATACCGGAAACCGTACCGAGCAGACCCAACATCGGGGCGGTGGCACCGATGATCGAAAGATAGTCGATCGGCTTCATGTATTGCGTGACTTCTTCCGTACTGGCTTCCTCGATGGCTTCCTTGATTTTGCTAAAGTTGACGGGGCCGGTGGTGGAGCAGCGCTCAAGCCCTGCCGCAAACACGTAAGTGAAGAGGGTTTCGTTCTCTTTGCACAGGCTATGCGCTTCAAGAATCTTCTTGTCCTTCATTAGTGTAATGAACTCGGGCATCATATCTGGACGCAACAGCACCTTCTCCCGCAAGGCGAGCCAGTTCTGCACGATGAAATAGATCATGCCCATAGAGAACAGCCCCAACGGATACATTGTCCAACCACCTTGCTTGATCATTTCCCAGAGCGTTGTTTTCTGGACGGTGACTGCAGCGGCAGCCTCCGGGGCGGCTTGCTGCGCAAACGCAACGGCGCTGGCCATCAGGCTGAAACAAAATGCCAATTTAATAATTTTCTTGCTCATTTTTCTTTTCCTCTCCTTCGGTTAAGCTTCCTTAGATTCCAAATTTTCTTCCAACTTTTTCTCGGCGCGCAACTTCTCAATCTGGATCTTGAGCTGCGCGGCTTTGTCGTATTCCGGCGTATCCTTGTACAACATCATAATCTGCGAGATCACTGAATCGGCGGAATCATACATCCCCATCTGGGTATAGATCTCCGCACACAGCAACTCCGCCGGTTGCATCCAGTCAGTGTCTCCACTATGGAATGCCACCACCTTGGCCACTCGCTCCATGGCTTGGTTGTAGTCCTTCTTCAGCACCAAGAGCTTCGCCATGATATACAGTTTTTCGGGCGAAGTATCTTCGGACGAGTCGGGCTTCCAGCCATACTGCGCCATAAGCGCCTCGGCATCGGTCGACCGCCCGAGTTCTATGAGCGCCAAGATCTGGTAGATCCTGCTTTTTTCCCGAAGGGCCGGATCACGGTCGTCTTTTGCGATCGCCGACGAGATGTCCAATGATTTTTCGTACTGCCTCGTGCGATAGTACAGCTCAAACAACAGCGCGTTGTATTTGGTCAGATTGGAAGGGATATCTCCATACTCCGCATAGGGAACCAGCTCGTTGGAAATCACGGAGATAACCCCTTCGAAATCCCGTGCTCGCATCATATCCGAGACTTTTTCGCCATCGATATTGATTGTGAAATTAAGGCCCTGGAGCGTACTGGCACCAACGCGGATCGGCTTGTCCGACGTTCCTGTCAAAAACTCAAGCCAATCGCCATCGCGCCCGACGATCTGCCCCTTCCAAGACCGCCCCCCCTGCATCACGATTTCGGCAGTCAACGGCTTTGCCCCGACATTAACACCGGCCAAGAGGGGGCCAACAATCATGAGATTGAAAAATAATTTCCCCATTCTAAGCTCCCTTGTATTTTTTGATCATCTCCCTGGCCTTTTCAGCCTGCGGGAGCGTATTTACATACGGATCCGCAAGCATGGCCGTAAGCGTATTCACCACGTCCGCCGGCCGCCCCAGTTTGACTAGGCTGTCCGCTGCGGCAAGATAGCCATCGGCAGCCCATTTTCCATCATCGTATGCCTTGTACTGCAAATAGGTGCGCTGGAAGAAGGTGTGCGCGGTTGCATAGTCGTCGAGTGCCAAACGGCAACGGCCCATGCCATACATCGCCTCGGCGCACAGCGACCCCCTCCATTCGGGAACCCCCATGACCATGTTGTAGGCTTCCTGGGCTTCGTCGTATTTCTTCATCTTGTAAAGCGTATCGGCCCTGATTATCTGCGCCCAGCCCATGAACGATTCGGCTCCGAAAAGGCCTTGCGCGTCTTCTATGACTTTCAATACGGCATCGTTATCATTTTCCGCCAGCTTCTGGAAGGTCTTGGCCCTATAGGCATGCCACAGGAGATCGGACTCCTCGAAGTGCTCCATGAAATAGGTGTATATGCGGGTCATCTCGGCAGGCTTCCCGCCCGCCACGGCTGCATCGCACATGATGGCCAATGAAACAGGCGTCATGGAAACAAGATTCGTGATGGACAGCAGTTCGTTCCCCAGCGCGCCGACCGCTTCCGGCCCCTCGAGCTGGGCAATGGCCGCGCGCAACCGCAGCTGAAGAACTTCATCCTTAAGAGGCACGGCATTCAGTTTAAATTTCAGCTTGAGCAGCATGTCGGCCCGATCCTCTTCGGAAAGGTAGTCGCGGGCAATCTGAACGACCTCCATGATGATCTTATCGATCCCCTCTTGCTCCACTTCATTCCCGTAGCGTTCAATGGCATTCAAATAGGCGGAAACGGCCTCGTTGACCTGTCCCATTTCAATCTGCGACTGACCGATCCAGAAAACCGCCTGCGCCACATCGGCCTTGTCTTCCAAAAGGTTCATGTAATAGTTCATCAGGTCGACAATTTCCTGCCACTTGAATTCCAGCTTGTAGACCTTTGCCGCTTGGAACACCGCATAGGCGGCCTGCGTCGGAAGAGTGGCTTTGTCGATCGCCTTGCGATAGTCGGCCAAGGCCCGGTCGAGCGTGTGCGGATCGTATTCGTTTTCCGGTGTATTCGGATTATCGCTGCCGTCCTTTGCCGCCTCGATGTCGCCGCGCATGCTGTACGCTTCCGAAAGAAGCGAATCGTCGGGATAGGTGTCGATGAATCCAGTAAAGGCAATTTCGGCCTGGGGAATCTTCTCCATGCCGAACAGGCAAACCCCTTCACGGAACATCGAGGCACCATAGTGCTCGCCACCAAGATACTGGGACTGGTAGCTCTTGAAATCAGCCAAGGCATCCGGATAGTTGCCTTGCAGCATGTAGCTCATGCCCCGGTAATAGCGCGCATCTGGTAAGTTCGAACTATTTGGGTAGCGGGTCAGGATGATGCCAAATTGGTCGCCTGCCAGTGCATAGTCCTTGTTCTGCAAATATGCGAAAGCCAAGACATAGTGCATGTCAGCCTGCAATTGAAGTTCGTCGGGACTCTGCGTCGCGGGCATCGCCTCGACATATTTGCGCAAGCCAATCACCTTCTCGATGTGCTGCTTGACTAGATTGTCGCGCATCATCATGGAGAGCAGCGTCCGGGCATATTGCCCGCCGGGCTTTTCGTTGATGTACAGCAGGATCCGTTCTTCGGCCCGGTCAACTTCCTTCACATCGTATAAAATCAACACCGATTGAAGCATGGAGGCTTCGCCGATATCGCTGTTGCGGTCCTGTTGATAAAGCCGGTCAAAGAGCACATAGCCTTCCCAGTACCGTTTAACGTCGGCATAGATCTGCCCAATGCGGAAAGTCACTTCGTCCTCATACGCCGGGAGATCTGTCAGGACTTTCTGCGAGTCTTTGATCTCGTCGATTTCCTTCTGGCGGTCCACCCTTTCCGACTCTGTGATACCGATCTTCACATCTGCGGCCAGCTTTTTGGAAAGCGCATCAACCCGACGGGTCGAATAGCCAATCAGTTCCCCGCGGGGAAGTACCATGCGGTAAAGCAACAATGCATGAATAAAGTCGCTCTGCTCGAACCGCGCCTTGCCCGCCCGCATAAGGGTTAGGTTCAAGGTAATGTCATATTTGGCATCGGTTCGATAAAGGCGGGGGATCTGGGAAAAAAGCTCGCTCCAGTCTTCTGACTCCACCAAGGCGCGAATAACCATGATTTGGGTCAAGTTGCGGGTTCGCTCATCCTTGGCGTTGCTCGACACGTAAGACAGAGGAGGGATGCACTCTTTCCATTTATTCTGCCGGAACTCCGCCTGCCCCAGCAACAGATTGGCGACAAGCTGGTCTTCCGGCGGGAGTTTTGGCATGGCCAGCAGGCGTCCGGCAACCTCCTCGATCTTGTTCCATTCACCCTTGTCGAAATACCCTTGGGCCATCATGCGCAGCGCCATGGCTTCCTGCTTTCGCGGAGATTGCTTGAGGTAATCCCCCAGCACCTGCATACCTGCATCCGTCTGGTCTCGCTGGTAAAACGCACGCGCCAACTGGAAGCGGCAACTTTGAAGGGTTTCGAGCCCCTGCGGATCCGTCAGATCCTTGGTGCGCCGGATGACCTCTTCCAGTGCGGGAATGGCACCGGCATAATCACCTTTCTGCAACATTGCATCGGCATTTCCAACCACATCGGAAATCCCCATGGATCCATAATCCTGGGCGGATGCAACGCCTACCCCGACAAAAACAGCCAAAATCAAACCCAACACTGGATACCTGAGCGAACGCGAAAAGAATATCATAAACAAACCCCTCAAAACACTGTTGTAAAAACAACCGG
Source organism: Kiritimatiellales bacterium (assembly GCA_021734345.1). GTDB lineage: Bacteria > Verrucomicrobiota > Kiritimatiellia > Kiritimatiellales > Pontiellaceae > Pontiella. The sequence continues at coordinate 57,359 of JAIPJC010000004.1, forward strand.
AAGGACGGTTGAACCACCCTTACCACCGTCCTGTCACCTGCCATCGGATGGGCCCACAGGAAGCGCGATCTCTAGCAGACTATATACAGCCGAATACAATTCAAGTTAATAAGCGCAAAAAACTCCGTTTTTAGCGTTCTACAAATGCTTTTTCGCCCAATAACCGGAATGCCCCCAGTATTGTGCTCATTTTGATCGTTTGACCGAAAATGCAGTCTAACCGGAGTGGAAAGGAGGTTGCCATGCATGCTCCGTTGACCATTCAAAATTGGATGCACCACGCACACGAAGGTAGCACAAAGGTGGCGCACTTTACCAGCCACCTGTTCCACGAGAAGAACTTCTGGGCAATCGTCGCGATTGTGGCATTGATTGCCGGGTTATTTGCGCTGATTGCATACTTCGGCAGTGATGTGGCCATGAACCATTACCGTGTTCCATTGCCCTTCAGCCCCTACTATTAGCTAGCGGCTTTCATTCAGGGCATTGAGCGCATCCGGGCTGGAGCCCGCGGTCGAAGTGAGGACGCGTTCGCCCTCGAGCTTGATGGCCAGCGCGCCCAGAGGGGCTGTGAGAACGATGCTCATCACGGCGACGGCAAGAATAGTGTCGCCGGGGGTGGTTTGCATTCCGCCCGCCTGCATCGCCATCAGCGGCACCGCCCCCATCGCGGCCTGTACCGTCGCTTTTGGCCAGTACGATACCACGGCAAACAACCGCTCCGGCCAATTCAACGGGCTCCCCATAAGCGACAGAAGAACCCCGGCACTGCGGGCAACCAAGCCACAGGCAACCAGGCCCAGCCCGGCCAAACCCGTATCCCACGCAAGACCTATGTCGACCTGCGCGCCCACCAGTGTAAATAGCATGATCGATGCAAATACCCAGAGCTTCCCAAGCTTGGAGGAAATCTCGTGCGCCATATGCTCGCGCTTTTCCAAGATCATAAAGCCCATCGCCATCACCGCCAGCAATGCCGCAAACGGAATACCAAACTCGCCCAGCAGGTGCTCGAACCGTACCAGCATAACCGAAACGCCGATGACCACCATGGTGCGCTTCGTGGCGCGCGGGTTGAACTTTTCAAACAGCTTGAGCAGCAGGAAACCAATCAGCAGGCCGCATCCAATACCGGTAACAACGGAAAGCGGAATCCCCACCGCTTTCAGCAGCACGCTTTCCGACGTGCCCGTATAAAATCCGAGCAGCACGGAAAAGATTACGATCGCAAACACGTCGTCCAATGCGGCGGCCGCCATCACCATCGTCGGGATCCCCTTCTTCACACCCATGCCCCGCTCGATGAAGCCAATCATCATCGGCACCACCACCGCCGGCGAAACCGCCGCTATAATGAACCCCAGCAGCGCCGACTCCAGATGCGTTAGCGGCAGGAACCTTGGCCCCAGCAGCGCAATCGTCGAACCCTCCATGATTCCCGGCACAAACGACAGCAGCAACGCCTGCAACCCCACCTTGTTCAGCGCATCGCGGCTCAGCTCGAAACCGGCACGAAGCAGGATGATGATCAATGCAATCATCCGCAGATCCGAGGACGCCTCCAGGAAACCCGGATCCATCAGGTTCAAAACATATGGTCCGAACAGCACGCCCAGCAGCAGCATGCCCAGCAACCCGGGCATGCGCAGCTTGCGAAAAACCCAGTCGGCGAACAATCCCAGCAAAATCATCTCGGCAATGCTAAACGCCATGATCCATTCCTTTCAAAACCATCTCCAACGATTGGCCAGCCACCTTCCCGCACAAGCGCCCGGTAATCAATCCCATTTTCCTTGCCATGCGCCCTCATGGCCGTGGCTTTCCAAATCCTTGGAACAAAAAAAAGCGCCCCGCAGGCGGGACGCTTTTTTACTCCAATCATTCGATTGGATTAGCCGAGGCGTGCTTCCAGCGCGTTGAGCTGCTCGGTCATGCGGGCCGGTAGCTTGCTGCCGAACTTCGCCAGATATTCCTTGGCGTCTGCAACAGTCGCTTTGTAAAGCTTCGTATCGACCTTCATCAGCTCGGCCCAGTCTTCGGCCGGAATGTCCAAACCGTCGAGGGTCAGGTCGCCGTCGATCGGCATCAGGCCGATTGGGGTTTCGCGGGCTTCGACCTTGCCTTCGACGCGGTCGCACATCCATTTCAGGACGCGGGAGTTTTCGCCGAAGCCGGGCCACAGCCACTTGCCCTGGTCGTTCTTCCGGAACCAGTTGACATAGAAGCAACGCGGGGCCTTATCGCCCAGAGTATCACCCATGTCGAACCAATGCTGCATGTAGTCGCCGGCGTGGTAACCGATGAACGGCGTCATCGCGAACGGATCGAAGCGGAGCTTCTGCGCCACGTCAAGGGCGGCGGCCGTCGGCTCGGAAGCCGCGGTTGCGCCCATGTATACGCCCTGATTGAAATCGAAGGCTTCATGCACCAGCGGAACGGTGGTTCCACGACGTCCACCAAAGACGAAGATATCGATCGGAACACCGGCCGGGTTTTCCCAATCTTCGCAGATGACCGGACACAGCTCGGCACGCGCGGTGAAGCGACTGTTCGGATGGGCTCCCTTGATCTTCTTGCCGTCGGCATCGACCATGCCCGGCGTCCAGGGACGGTTCAACCAGTCGGTTCCGCCTTCGCATTCCACGCCCATGTCTTCCCACCATACATCGCCGTCGTTGGTGACGACCACGTTGGTGAAGATGGCATCCTTGCGACAGCTTTCCAGCGCCATCGGGTTCGAGTATGCCGCGGTACCCGGAGCAACACCGAAGAATCCGGATTCCGGATTGATCGCGTAGAGGCGTCCGTCGGGACCCGGCTTCATCCAGGCAATGTCGTCGCCGATGGTTTCAACCTTCCAGCCCGGCACGGTGGACTGAAGCATGGCCAGGTTGGTTTTGCCGCATGCCGACGGGAATGCCGCCGCGATGTGAAACTTCTTACCTTCCGGATTGGTGAAGCGCAGGATGAGCATGTGCTCGGCCATCCAGCCTTCGTGGCGGGCCATGTTGGAAGCGATGCGCAACGCCAGGCATTTTTTGCCGAGCAGCGCGTTGCCGCCGTAGCCGGAACCATAGGACCAGATCAGATTTTCATCGGTGAAGTGGGCGATGTATTTCTTTTCGATCGGCGCGCACGGCCAGCGGCTGTCTTTCTGACCAGGTGCGAGCGGGGAACCGATCGAGTGTAGGCACGGTATGAACTCGCCGTTTTCGCCGAGCACTTCGAGTACCTTCGGGCTCACGCGTGTCATGATGTGCATGTTGACCACAACGTAGGGGGAATCGGTGATCTCAACACCGATCTTGGCGATCGGCGAACCGATCGGACCCATCGAGAACGGGATCACATACATCGTGCGGCCCTTCATGCAGCCGGTGTACAGCGCGGTCATCGTCTTCTTCAGCTCGACCGGATCAATCCAGTTGTTGGTCGGGCCGGCGTCTTCTTCCTTCACGGAAGCGATGTAGGTGCGGTTTTCAACACGGGCCACGTCCGACGGATCCGAATTGAACGCAAAACTGTTCGGGCGCTTCTTTTCGTTCAGCTTGATCGCCATTCCGCTCTTGACCATTTCAGCCATCAGGCGGTCGTATTCTGCCGTGGAACCATCACACCAAACGACCTGTTCCGGTGTGCACATTGCTTTGATTTCAGCCACCCAATCCAGCAGCTTCTTGTTGTTTGTGGGAGCACTCATGATGCTAAAACCTCCATTTGTTTTTTTGACCCATTTCATGCGAAAAGTTGCGGAAGGATATGGAACCACGGGGAGATGTCAAACCTTGCCGCCCATAAAAACATTTAATACATGTACCCCTATACCCGATCATTGAATACCGGGTTTTCCCTGTAAGGCACACACAGATCCAGGGAAGGAACCACCTATCGAAAAACAAAAACAATATCCGGCTTGCCATGGCGCGCCGCATGCGATTGGGTCTCGTTCCGTTATGCAATATAGTAAAACCATCGAATGGGAAGAGAAGCTGAAGCGCGTGTTCGACGAGATCGACGCCGCCCTTGAGCAGCGCCATGCCGGCCGCTTCAAACGACAACCCAACCGTTCGGCGGAAGGAACCACCTCCAATCCGGAAATGGACGGACTCTTCAACGTCGGAGCCTCCTACTCCGCCGGCTTCGACTCGCAGTTCGGTCCCGGCTACGTGGTCGATATCCGCCTATCCACCCTCCAGCGCATTCCCCACGAACTTAGGCAGGAGCTCCGCGAGCACGTCCAGGCCATGCTCATCGAAAAACTGCCCGCCGCGTTTCCCGGAAAGACCCTGCGCGTCGATACGGAACACGAACACCTCCGCATCCACGGCGACTTGAGCTTGGATTAAGGCTGTCGTCCACCGATCAAAAAGCAAAGTAGGACAGCGCTTCCAGCCTCTCCGCTCCTGCATCGCCGCGCCACTGTAGACAGGTTGGAAGCACAGTCCTGTTTTTGGGAAGCGCGATTTAAACATCTCAACATCCCTTTTCAAAATTCATTCGCTCAACGTCATTCCCAATCTGGAGCAGGTTGGCAAAAACTGTAGCCGCGATCCGAGATCGCGGATTCGTTGGAATGGCTCCGGCAAACGGATGGCGAAATCACGGATCGCACCTACACGAAAACCATCCGGCCATGTAGCTGGAACATCCTGCTCCATTGCGGTCGGGAAAGGTGCGCCAGAAAAAAAACTCGCGAATGGAATTTGAGGAGACTCTCGCCGGGAGAGGAAGCGTAGAAGCTGAAAGTCAAAAATGACGAATTAGGCGGACTGATAATCATAAGAGGTTCTTTGAAATAGGCTTTGGTCGAGCGCAGACTGCCCTTGGGTTAACCACTAACAAAAGGAGCAGTTATGCAAGCGACCAAAGCAAATGGACTATACGCAGGTGCCGACCTGCATGGAAACAATGTTTTTCTCTCCCTTTGCGACAAGGAGGGCAGCACGGTTTTCCGAAAAAGGGTTAAGGCGAACCTCGCGGCGGTGAATGCCGCGCTCGATCCGTTCTGGAA
>JAIPJC010000131.1 GCA_021734345.1 Kiritimatiellales bacterium
TCTTGAGCAGCGCGTAGATTTCCGGATCGGTGTCGTAGACGGCGATGGTGCCGGCTGTTTCGGGGGCATAGTCCTTGATCTTTTTGACGCGGCGCTCGTGGCGGCCTCCTTCGAAGTTGGCGGCGAGCCACGCATCGAGAATGCCTTCGGCGACTTCCGTGGTGGTGAATTTTTGGGAGAGGCAGAGCACGTTGGCGTTGTTGTGCTGGCGGGAGAGGGTGGCCATTTCGGCATTCAGGCAGAGGGCGGCGCGCACGCGCGGAAACTTGTTGGCCGTAATGCTCACCCCGATGCCGGAGGTGCAAACGATGACGCCCAGATCGACGGCGGCGTTGGAGACCTTGTCGGCGACGGCGGCGGCATAGTCGGAATAGTCGACCGATTCGGCGTTGTTGGTGCCGAGATCCTCTACAATGATGCCTTTTTTCTTGAGCACTGCGACAAGACTGGTTTTCAGCGTAAAGCCGCCGTGGTCCGAACCAATTGCGATTTTCATAAACTGCCCTTCATTGTTAAGATTTTCCGGTGCGGAGATAAAGGATCAGATCCGATAGCGCCCGATCGATTTCATCCCGCGTTTTTTTATAAACGCCCAGCGATCCCCCGAACGGGTCGGAAACGTCGGCGCGCACTTTTGACGTTCCGAAGGATTTAATCAAGTAAACTTTATTTCCAACCTCTGGAAAGCTCTGGAGGATCTGGAAACGGTGGTCGGCGGTCATGGCCACGATCATGTCGGACGAGTTAACCAGTTCAAAGGTAAGGGGTTTGCTACGGTGTCCCGACAGGTCGATCCCCAGTTCCCGCGCGGCGGCAATGGCGTTGGCGCTGGCCGGGGAACCGGAGCAGGCATAGAGCCCGGCCGAGGCGGCGTCCCAACCGGCGTCGTCGCCGACGCGGAGGCGGAAGAGCGCCTCGGCCATCGGACTGCGGCAGGTATTGCCGGTGCAGACAAAGAGTACGGTTTTCATATCGAGTCCTTTCTGGAAAACCCGCTCCACCTCGGCAAAAGGCAGGCAACCTTCACGGATACATTCGATGCGGCGGCCGTCCACTTTCACAACCGTGCTCGGGATGGCCTGCGTGGCGGACGGTCCGCTATCGAGCACCAGATCCGCGGCGATGGACGCCGCCGCTTCGCTGGCTGTCTTGGTGTCGGGTTCTCCGCTGAGGTTGGCGCTGGTGAGCGCCAGCGTGCGGCCGCACAACGCGGCCAGTTGGAGCGGTACGGCATGGTTGGGGACGCGGTAGCCCGTCCAGCCATGGGACGTTTCGAGCACGATCGTGAGCGGGCCGGGCCAGTAGTGCGCGGCGAGCGCTTGTAGGCCGGGGTTCCAGTTTTTGGCAACTTGCCGGACTTGCCCTGCATCGGCGGCGAGGCGGGCGATCGGCTTGTTGCCATCGCGCCCCTTGGCGGCGGCCAGCTTTTCCATCGCGCCCGGCACGGCCGGGTCGCACGCGATGCCATAGACCGTTTCGGTCGGAACAATCACCAGACCGCCTCCGTCCAATATGGCCTTCGCCCGCTCCAGCGGTTCCTTTTCCGGTCTTACGGCGTCGATTTTCAAAAACTCAACCATCCGTCGATTGTAGTGGGCGCGTGGTTCAAATCAACCGGAAAAAGGCGCTGCAAGCGGGTGGAAAGCCGCACGATTTGTTTGTAACCCCGCAGGGGGTTGGGTAAGGTGCCCGCCTGTTCATCAAAGAAAGGACCTGGACGACCATGAAAAAGTTTTTATCGACCCTGTTTTTGACCGGAGTTATGTTTGCCGGTAGTGCGCGCGGATCGGATGAGGTTGTTTTTGTCGATCTTCAGGAGGTGTTCAAACGGTTTTATAAAACCCAGTTGGCGCAGGACCAGATCCGCCAGCAGGCCGACGACATCAAGCTTGAACGCGAGACGATGGAAGGCGAGGTCAAGACGATGAAGGACGAAGTCGAAGTCCTCCGCAAGGATTCCCGCGACGAAACGCTGGGAGAGGCGGTTCGTGAAAGCAAACGCAGCCTGCTCGAAGAAAAGCTGGTGGCGTTGCAGAAGCGCGAACAGGAAATGACGGACTTTGAAAAACTCCGCATGCAGCAGCTCGAGCAGCAAAACACGCGCATGAGCCGCAAGCTGTTCGACGAGATCCAGGAAGTCATCGTCGAATATGCGAAGGAGAAGGGATTCTCGGGCGTCATCGACCGCTCGGCCCAGAGCCGCGCCGGGATGCAGGCGGTGCTTTTCGCCAGCCCCAAGGTCGACATTACCGGCGATGTGCTGGCCGTGCTGAACGAGGGCCGCGAGGAAACCCTGATCAAGGATGCCCCCATCAACGTTGAAAATCCGGAGTAGCAACCTATGAAGCTTTCAAAAATTGTTGAAAAACTCGGCGGTGTGCTCGAAGGCGATGGCGACATCGACATTGCGGCGGTGGCGGGCCTCGGCGAAGCCGGCAAAGGCGACATCAGCTTTCTGGCCAATCCAAAATATGCCGCGCAGGTGGCCACCACCAAGGCCTCGGCGGTCATTGTTCCCAACGATTGGGACCGTCCGGCCAAGTGCGCGCTGGTGCGCGTCGAAAACTCCGACCAGTTCTTTGCCCAGGCAGCGGAGCTGTTTTTCGAGGCACCGCCCAGGCCGGCGGCCGGAGTGCATCCTTCCGCCGTGGTGGACGCATCCGTACAGCTAGGCGACGGGGTTTCCATTGGTGCAAACAGCACAGTGGAAGCCGGGGTGGTTATTGGCGCGAACACGGTGGTTTCGGCCAATTGCCACATTGGCTATAAAACCGTGATCGGCGAAAACAGCTTCCTCTATCCGCTCGTTTCGATCCGCGAGTTTACCGAAATCGGCAACCGCGTCATCATCCATAACGGGACCGTGGTTGGTTCCGATGGATTCGGCTACGCCGTGCAGGCTGATGGATCTCGCACCAAGATTCCGCAGATTGGAAAAGTGGTGATCGAAGACGATGTCGAAATTGGCGCCAACGTGGCGATCGACCGCGCCCGTTTCGGCAAGACCCGGATCGGCAAGGGCACCAAGATCGACAACCTCGTTCAGATTGCGCACAACGTCGTGATTGGCGAGCACTCCGTCATGTGTGGCCAATCCGGGATTTCCGGCAGCACCACCATCGGTTCGCGGGTCATTCTCGCCGGACAGGCCGGTTTGGCGGGCCATCTTCACGTTGGCGACGGTGCCATTGTCGGTGCCCAGGCCGGTGTAATGAAGGATGTTGCCGAAAAGGATTTTGTCATCGGATCGCCGGCCATGCCGCACTTGCAGTTCAAGAAGATGGTGGCCAACACCATCCTGCTACCGAAGCTGAAAGACAAGATCAAGCAGCTTGAAGACAAGTTGGAGATGTTGGAATCAAAATTGCCGGGTTGATGGCGGGTCATAACGTGGTTCCACATATGTATTTTTGCGGCGTTAAGCGTTACAATAATGTAGATGCTTGGACGCTTTTATTTTCTGATATAATATGTAAGTTTCTGGTTTGTATCTGGATAGGTTTCCCGTGCTTCTATTGGTATGGATCATGCTTGAAGGCCCGGGTTTAATGGGAAAGCTATTTTGGAATGGATCGGGCCGGGGTTCCAGTTGTTGGAAACTTCCGGATTTTCATTGGGTTGCACAGTTGCCGGACTACGGCACGTTTAATTAATAGGAGATAACATGAAGAATACCATCGAAGGATTCGGCGAGAAAGTATTCGGCCTGCCGATCATGGAAAAACGCCTGTCCGCGGCGACGTTCGCGTCATTGAAAAAAACCATCGACGCTGGTGCCACGCTCGACGCCGGCATTGCCGACGAAGTAGCTGAAGCCATGAAACTGTGGGCGATGGAAAAAGGTGCAACGCACTATACCCACTGGTTCCAGCCGCTAACGGCCGCTACCGCTGAAAAACACGACGCCTTTATTTTCCCGGATTTCAAGGGCGGCGTAATCACCACCTTCTCCGGCGATGAACTCATTCAGGGCGAGCCCGACGCCTCCTCCTTCCCGTCCGGCGGTCTGCGTGCGACGTTTGAAGCCCGCGGCTACACCGGTTGGGATCCGACCAGCCCGGCCTTTATCAAGTACGACGAAGTCGGGGCCGCCACGCTTTGCATCCCGACCGTCTTCTGCGGCTACAACGGCGAAGCGCTCGACAAGAAGACCCCGCTGCTCCGCTCCATGAAGGTGCTTTCCGAGCAAACCGTGCGTCTCGGCAAACTTTTCGGCGTCGACTGCGGCGACACCATGGCCAAGGCCACTCTCGGGCCGGAACAGGAATATTTCCTGATCAATGCGGAACTCTTTGACGAGCGCCTCGACCTGAAACAATGCGGACGCACCCTCTTCGGTCGCTCGCCTGCCAAACACCAGCAGATGGAAGACCACTACTTCGGTGCCATCAATAGCCGTGTGGTGGCCTTCATGGCCGACCTCGACACCGAACTCTGGAAGCTCGGTGTTCCGTCCAAGACCCGCCACAACGAAGTCTGCCCCGGGCAATTCGAAATCGCGCCGGTATTCGAAACCCTTAACATCGCGGTCGACCACAACATGATCTGCATGGAAGTGCTCCGCGCGACGGCCGAAAAGCACGGATTCGTCTGCCTGCTGCACGAAAAGCCCTTTGCTGGCGTAAACGGTTCCGGCAAGCACAACAACTGGTCCATCCAGGGTCCCGATGGCAAGAACTGGCTGAAGCCGGGCGACAACCCGCACGAAAACGCCAAGTTCATGACTATCATCGTGGCGCTCATGAAGGCGGTCGACACCCACGCCGATCTGTTGCGCGCTTCCGTCGCCACCGCCGGCAACGATCACCGTCTGGGTGCCAACGAAGCCCCTCCGGCCGTCGTTTCCATCTTCCTCGGCGAGTGCTTGCACGACGTCGTCGAGCAGATCGAAGCCGGTGGAGCGAAGAGCTCCAAGTCCGGCGGGCACATCCACCTCGGCGTTGATTCGTTGCCGAAGCTGCCGCGCGGCAATACCGACCGCAACCGTACCTCGCCGTTTGCCTTCACGGGAAACCGCTTCGAGTTCCGCGCCGTTGGCTCCAACCAGAGCCCGGCCGGCGCCAACGTGGTGCTCAACACGATCGTGGCCGAAGCCTTCGACGAGATCTGCACCAAGCTCGAAGCCGACAAGGCCGCTGGCAAGGACTTCAACGAATCCCTGCAGGCCCTACTGGCTGGCTTGATCAAGAAGCACAAGCGCATCCTCTTCAATGGCGATGGCTATACCGACGAATGGCTGGCGGAAGCCGCCAAGCGCGGCATGCCGAACCTGAAGAACTGCGAAGAAGCCCTTGAACCGCTGGCTACGAAGAAGGCCAAGGATCTGTTCGCCAAGTATGGTGTGCTGAGCAACGAGGAATTGGCCTCGCGCTACAACATCTATGTTGAAGGCTACGAGCGTGTGATCGCGATCGAAGCGGCTACGGCAGTAACTATGGCCAGAACCATGATCGTGCCGGCGGTGGTCACGGCGATTGCCGAATACTCGGAAGTGGACGCCGTCAAATGCTATGCCGACGAAATGTCCGCCCTGCTCGGAAAGGTTGTCATTGGTATTGCCAAGGTCGAAAAGGCGCACCATCCGAAGGATCAGATCGTTGCGATGGGCGAACTTCGTTCGGCAGTCGATGCCCTCGAGGCATTGGTTCCGGCTGATCTCTGGCCGCTGCCGACCTATGCCGACATGCTCTTCATCTAAACCCGAAGAACAGATCAAAAAAGGCCTCGCTTCATGCGGGGTCTTTTTTTTGGTCAGGGTTTTTGTATCTTCTGGTCGTCCAGCCAACGTTCGCAAGGTTTGACCCATTCCGAGAAGGGATAGCCCTCCGCCTTCAAACCCTTTCCATGCCCGCCTGTGCTGTAGATGTGGAATTCCGCTGGAATCTTGTTTTCGCGCAACGAGCGGAAGAATAAAAGGGTTCCAGGCATGAAGGGGTCGTTTGCCGCAATGGTCATGAAAATCGGAGGGGTGGTTTCTGGTTTCGGGTTGGCCAATAGCGGATCCAGCTCCTCCCTCCCGCGTTCGGGCACGGTGTAGGCCGGATAAACCAGGATACCGAAATCGGGAATGCTCTCCCTGACGGTATCCGGTTGGGGATGGCACAGCAGGGCGGCAAGATGACCCCCCGCCGAAAAGCCGAGCACGCCGACTTTCTTGGGATCAATGCCTAGCTGCGCCGACTGCTCGCGAACCAGCTGGATGGCGCGCAGGCCATCGGGCAAGGCGGCACTATGTTTGGGTTCGTCCTTCGGGCGGGGCACGCTGTATTTGACGAGGAAGGCGGTGATACCCATCCCGTTCAGCCATTCGCACGCCTTGATGCCTTCATGGTCGGCCGCAAGGACGTTGTACGAGCCGCCCGGGAAGACCAGCACGGCGCGGCCATCGGGATGCGTTGGACGGAAGAGGAGCATGGAGGGCTGGGTGACCGCTCTGATGATCAGGATGTTGTCGTGGATATACTCGACCGTTTCTGGTTGGGCGGATGTCTTGTCCGGCCACAGACGTATGATGGGCAGATCCTTTCCCGCAATGTCGAGAAGCGCTTGTTCGCCGACGGTTGGCTTCGGGGATTCGATCGCCGACGCGGTGGAAAGGAGGCCCATAGTCGCCGCCATTGCCAGTGTGGGTAGTATTCTCATCGTGGTGTATGCCTCCTTGAAGTAGAAGGAAGTGTTTCTAGCACTATTCCCGAACGTCTCCAAGAAACTATTGAAGGAGCGGTGTTGAGATTTGAAGTGGAGCATGGCTTAGGCTACATTCGGGTTCCATGCACGGGAGAATGCGCGGCAGGAAACTATGAAAAAGATCGGAATCACCATCGGAGACATCAACGGCATCGGCCCGGAAGTCGCGCTCAAGGCCGTCCATCAATACCGCTGGCCCGCCGATGTCCGGTTCGTCTTCATCGGATCCGAAGCGGTGGTGCGCGAACAAGCCGCGGCCATGAAGATTCCGGTGTCCCGAAAAATCGAATTCTTGAACGTAGGACAGGCATCCTTGCCTGTCCATCCCGGCAGAGTCCGCGTGGATGCGTCGCGTTTAGCCGAACAGGCCGTCCGCCGTGCCGTCGAAGGCTGCCTCTCAGGCGAGCTCGACGCGATGGTCACCGCGCCCATCTGCAAGGAAGGTTTCCACAAGGCCGGCATCCATGTGCCCGGCCACACCGAATTCCTCGCCGAGCTAACGCATGCCAAGAATTTCGGTATGCTGCTGATGGGTGGCGGACTGCGCGTCATGCTCGTCACCCGCCACATCCCGATCTCCGCCGTGCCCACCGCGCTGACCCGCCAGAACATCCGCGAGGCGATCGAGCTGACCGGGCAGGCGCTGGAACTTTTCGGAATAAAAAACGGCAAGATCGGCGTCTGCGGACTCAATCCCCACGCCGGCGACGGCGGCGTGATTGGCCGCGAGGAGATCGAACTGATCAATCCCGCCATCCGCGCTGCGCGCAAAAAGGGCTTCAACGTCTCCGATGCTGTTCCGGCCGACACCATCTTTTACCAGGCTCTGGACAAGCAGTACGACGCTGTCGTCGCCATGTACCACGACCAGGGGCTCGGTCCGCTCAAGATGGTCGGCTTCGACGAAGGCATCAACGTCACCCTCGGCCTGCCGATCATCCGCACCTCGCCCGACCACGGCACCGCCTTTGGCATCGCCGGCAAAAACATGGCCTCGGCCAAGAGCATGAAAAACGCCCTCGCCCTCGCCATCGAAATGGCCGGAAAACCCAACCCTTGGAAATAGTAGGCAAAATTATTTATAGGCAGAATCATTCTTATTCCATGCAGGGGTAATAATTCTGCCTATAAATGATTCTGCCTAAATAAATGGACGCAAAGATGACTGACACACCACGACTCACCAGCCCGAAGGAAGTGCGCGCACTGCTCGAACAGCTCGGCCACCGGCCCAACAAGGGGCTGGGGCAGAACTTCCTCATCGATGCCAACATTCTCGACATCATCGCCAACACGGCCGACATCCAGTCGGACGAATCCATACTCGAAATCGGCCCCGGTCTCGGCGCGCTGACCGAGCGGATCATTCCCAAGGCGAAGGCGGTCACCTGCATCGAGAAGGATCCGGTGATGGTGAACTATCTCAAGTCGCGCTTTACGGATTTCACGCTCATCGAATCCGATGCGCTGGATGTGGATTTGGATGCGCTCTTTGCCGGCGGCATCACCAAGGTGGCGGCCAACCTGCCGTATTCCGTGGCGAGCCGCCTGATGGTGGAGATGGCCGAGTGCGGGCATCGTCCAGCGCTCATGTCGCTCACCATCCAGAAAGAGGTGGCTGATCGCCTGACCGCGCCGCCGGGCGACGGGCACTATGGCATCCTCGGCATCCTGACCGGCGTGTTCTATGAAAACAAACTGGTGAAAAAGATCAGCCCTACCTGCTTCCTGCCGCCGCCCAAGGTATGGTCGGCCGTGGTCCGGATGGAGCGGCGTACCGTTCCCTTGATAGGAAATTCGGAATATCCGCTATTCAAGCAATTGGTAAAATCCTGCTTCTCGCAACGCCGCAAGCAGATTGGAACCATCCTGAAAAAACTGGGTATCGAACCGGTCGACGCGTTGCTGGCCGATGCGCGGATCGAACACTCCGAGCGACCGGAAGTCATCGAGATCGAACGCTGGGTGGAGTTGGCTCGGTTGCTGGCATAACCGATCTAACCAACTGGCAGAATCCGTCGGTGGGGCCCCCGGCCTACGTGCGCACGGGTGTCATGGGCAGGATGCCCATGCTACGCAAATCTATGGATTCTCGGCGATGGCGATGCGGTCGTGGCCGGCGAGATCGTGCTTGATCTGGATGTTGCGGTAGCCGAGCTTGTCGAGGCATTGGAAAACGGCGTCGCCTTGGTCGTAGCCAAATTCGAGGAAGAGCATGCCGCCGGACGTGAGGACGTAGCGGGCTTGCGTGGCGAGTTGTTCGATCAGCTCCATGCCGGTCGGGCCGCTATCGAGCGCGGACTGCGGTTCGTGGTCGCGGACGGATGGCGAAAGGGCTTTCCAGTCGTTGGAGGAGATGTAGGGGAGGTTGGCGACGACGGCGTCGCAGCTTTCCTCGGCGAAGCTTTCGAGCAGGGAGTTTTGGAGCCAGAGAATTTTGTCTTCCAGTCCGTGGGCACGGGCGTTTTCGCGGGCGAGTTCGAGGGCGTCGGCGGAGAGGTCGACGGCCTTGAAGTCGGCGTCGGGGCGCTGGGTGGCGAGCGTGAGCACGATGCAGCCAGTGCCGGTTCCGACGTCGACGACGGTGGCGGGCTTGCGGTTCCAGACTTTGGAGCTGAGCACTTCCTCGACGAGCAGTTCGGTTTCGGGGCGGGGGATGAGCGCGCGGGGGTCGCATTTGATTTCGAGCCCCCAGAAGTCGACGTGGCCGACGACATACTGGAGCGGCTCGCCGGCTTCGATCCGCGCGGCTAGCGGTTCCAGC
>JAIPJC010000132.1 GCA_021734345.1 Kiritimatiellales bacterium
GACGCGCGGCGTGAAATGCCCGGCTGGAATCTGCCGGGCTTTGACGACCGGACATGGTCCGGTGTCGAAGTTGTCGCACCACTGACTCCGCGACTGGAGGCCCAGCGGGTTCCCCCGATCCGCGTGGTGGAAACCGCGAAGCCGGTCGCCCTGACCAACCCCAAGCCGGGTGTTTGGGTCTATGACATGGGGGTTCAACTCTTCGGCTACGCCCGCCTCAAAGTGGATGCACCCGCCGGCACGGTATTGACGTTGCGGTATGTCGAATCCTTGTGGCCCGATGGCACAAGGTATGAGCTGAACCGGATGGCGTGCAACCAGGCCGATGTCTATGTCTGCAAAGGCGGAGGCGAGGAATGGACGCCGAGTTTTACCGAACACGCCTTCCGCTATGTCCAAGTGGAGGGATTTCCCGGCCAGCCGGAGCTGGAGATGTTGGAAGGGCGTTCCATCGCCAATGATATCGCCCCCGCGCAGCACTTCGAATGTTCCAACGAGCTGCTCAACCGCATCCACGCGATGTTCGTGCGCACCGCCCTGCAGGCCGCCCAGCACAAGTTCGGTTCCGATACTGCGAGAGAGAGAAGTTGTTGGCTGGGCAATGCCCCCTTGATGTACTGGATCTACGGCTTTGATGCCTGGACCTTGTATGAAAAGACCATGGCCGATATGGATTACCACCAGTTCCAGCGGCGCGTCGGCGGCAAGATGTACAGCATTCCGCGCAGCATCATACTGGAGCCGCGCGTATCCACCTATCCTGAAGGAGTTCTAGCCAGTATTCGCATATTTTGGGATGCCTATCTCTACACGGGCAACCTTCAACTTCTTGAACACCTGTATCCACGCATGCGGGAGACCATGCAGTACATGGCCGCCATGGCCCCTGAAGGAATCTATGATTCGTGGCTGGGGGACTGGCACGACGCCTTGCCGAAAGGCGCGGACAGCATCTCGGCGGATGGCTCGACAACTAAACTTAGAGGCGCGGCAAGGAAACGGTACGACGGTCCTTATGGCGGTGCAGGCGGATTTCCCGCCAACACGTCGCCCGCGATCCCGCCCACAGCGAGGCTTTATGAATGCGCACGGAATATGGCGGAGGCGGCGCGGCTCTTGGGCAAGCCGGAAGACGGAAAGGAATACGAACAGCTGGCGCAACGCATCAAGTCCGGTTTCATAGCCAAGTTCTACGATCCCGACAAATCAACGTTCGGCAGTCAAACCGCCAATGCGGCGGCGCTCTGGCTAGGTTTGATTCCGCCTGGAAGCGAAACCAAGGTTTTGGAAAGCCTGGTTGCCGATATAAAGGTCACGCACAAGGAACATTTTTCCACTGGAATATTTGGCACCCCCCTGTTGCTGCAAGTCCTCCTGGACTGTGGGCGCGACGATGTGGCCTATGCGCTTATGACGCAGGAGGATTTTCCCAGTTTCGGTCTCATGATCGCCCATGGCGCAACGACATCCTGGGAGACCTGGGGGGAAGCGATCCTCGAAAACACACCGGAAGGGAATTCCCCGCCATTCAACGCCAGTCGGCCACAAAGCCATCTCCAGTTCCTTGGCGTGGATGCTTTCTTTTTACAGGGCATCGCCGGCATCCAGCGCGATGATCGTCTTCCCGGATTCCAAGGCATTGTGCTCAAGCCGCACCTCGTGCGGCAGCTTGAGTGGGCGCGGGCGGATTTCCATTCTGTCCGTGGCGTGATCACCAGCGATTGGAAACGACAAGGCGACCAGTTTTCGTGGAAGGTAGTGGTTCCGCCGAATACGACGGCCACGGCCTTTGTGCCAGCGAAGGACACCGGGGCGGTTTTGGAAAACGGCAAGGTTGCCGCACAAGCTACCGGCGTGAAATTCCTGCGCGAGGAAGGCGGGGCGGCGGTCTTCGAACTCCAGTCAGGCCGCTACGCCTTTCAATCGGAACTATGAAGGTTTTAGGATAAAACAGCAACTTGACAGCAGGTGCTTCAATCCAAGCAGATAGGAGGGAAAACAGAATATGATGCCCGCAACGCAATATGGATTTCTGGGGATTGCCGGGTTCTGCACGGCAGTAGGACTATTGGGGTTCAAAGCATTGGAAAGGCAGAACAAGCCAAGCCGAATGTCATTGTGATACTAACCGCCTTCGTCCGGCGTGTAAAATAAGGGCTGATGATGCAGATGGATCTGCTCGAACTCCTTTGCCTGGCTAATCCAAAACCCACGAACCCATCCGATGGACAGGATGCCAACCAGATGGTATTCATCCTATGAAACTTTTACCGGACAGTAGTGGAATGGCTTATATTTTTACCCGCAGAAGTGATGGTGGGGCAACAGTGGTTTTGGTACAAAACGTAGTACAAACTGCTCCTAGATCTGTCACTAAACGCCCACCACCATATTTACTCTATCTCCTTCTTTGGAACGGTGTTCCAAAGATCAGGAATCCCGAATCGGTTCGAGGACATTGCCCAGCACCAGTTTTCATACAATCGATGCACCCACTACTGATCTAGTTTTTGGAACAACCTACCAAAGGTTGACGTACTGTACACTAGACCGCCCAGTGCGCGTTTCAACCGGCGTTTACACGATCCTTCAACCACCTGCCGTTTAAACGCCTCACTATACCGCATTGCTGTGCTCACTTTGGATATTCTCCTTTCCAAAGTGACAACCTATATCAGTACCGGACACAATTAGTTTTCCACGAAACGGCATCACAAAGCGGGTATCGAGACTCAAGCAAGCTTTTAACTGGATTTGCGGGCAATAAGTTGTACATGCGACAGCATTTCCCGCCGGTCATTTTTGTTTCTCGTCTCGGGAGAAACCGTATCGAGCATGACTTTGGCCATCATGGCCCGAGGTTGGCGAACGGTGGTGAGTTCCGGATAGGTGAATTCCGAGAGTGGGATATCGTCGATCCCGGTGATGGCGATCTGTCCCGGAATATCCAGGTTTTCCAAATGGGCGGCGCGAATGGCGCCAATGGCTAGAATGTCGTTTGAACAGATGATGGCATCCGGACGGTTCTTCCGCTGGAGCAGCTTCAAGGCCATCTGTTCGCCGCCGATGACCGATGCCTCGCCTGTAAGAATCCAAGAAGGCCGTTGCTTGAGCTTGGCCTTATCCATGGCCTTAAGAAATCCATCGTGCCGACTTTTGTGGCCCTGTACGTGCAACGGTCCGCCGACAAATCCGATGTTGCTCCGACCCCGTTCCAGAAGATGTTTGATGATCAGGGTCATGGTGCGCGTCTCGTCACCCAGAAAGCCGGGAACTTCTTTCCACTTCGATTCCGCACCGGCTAGCAGCAGAGGGATTTTCAGTTTAATTATTTTTTCAACCACATCTTCCCACTCTTCCAGCGGATGTTCTTCATCCACACTGGCGATGATTCCTGCTACACGGCTTTCAATGAAAAGATCAACCGATTCACGGAGGTTTTCCATATCTCCAAAGGTGACTCCGGGAATGATGTGCAGGTTTCGTCCCTTGGCCTCACTGTAGAGCGACTCCAGAAAGACAGGATAGAAGGGGTTCGTAAGGGATGAGATCAACACACCGATGCTGTTGCTTTTCCCGCTGCGCAGGGTAGCCGCCGATTTGTTGCGGATGTAGCCCAGCTCATCGGCCACTCTCTTGATTTTCTCGACATTTTTCGGGCGTCCGCTTTCTCCGTTCAGAATACGGGCGACGGTTTTCGGCGAAACTCCGGTCTTTTTTGCAATATCATAGATGGTCACTGTCATAGGGTGACATGCAACCGGCATATGACATCCGTGTCAACTCATTTTCTTACGAAGCGCAAAATCCCCTCAACCAGTTTTTTGCGTCGACCGAAACATTCGATCTCAACGCCATCCGAGAGACCCTGGTCGCAGGTCACCTCCAGCGCCGTGTTGCATGCCGTGACGGACAGCCGCACCCCCCGAAAGAAAATAGTGAACGATATGTTGTGCCATTCCAGCGGAAGGTGCGGATCGAACGAAAGCAAATCGCCGCGCAGTTCCAGTCCGGCAAAGCCGAACACCATCGCCTGCCACAGTCCACCAAAATTGCCGATATGGATGCCTGCATAGGTGTCCTTGTTCTGGTCGATCAAATCGAAATGGGCCGACAAGTTGAAATATTCCTTCGCTTTCTGGGGCAGGCCGATCTTGGCCGCGATCAGAGCATGAATGGATGGACTGAGCGACGAGCCGTGAAGGATGAAGCGTTCGTAGTAGTCCCAGTTTGCAACCAGTTCCTCTTTGGTGAAGCGTTCCGGCAGCAGCGCCAGCAGGAGCACAACATCCGGTTGCTTGAGTCCTTTGCAAAGATGGTATTCGGCACCCGGACCGCCCCAGTCGCTTCCGCTCTTTTCCCAGCGGTCGTCGAGGTCGAAAAAGCCGTCGCACTGGGGAATCACATGCGTGGCCTCGTCCTTGGGCATGTAGATTTTTTCGGCGATTTCGATCCACTTTGCAATTTCGTTTTCGGCAAGGCCGATTTTTCCCGCCAGCGCGGCAGTCCGTTCCGGGGCTTGTTTTTCCAATGCATGGAATTCATCCACCGCACGCTGGAAGATGTAGTTGACGAGGTAGTTGGTGTAGGCGTTGTTATCCGTCACGGGATGGTATTCGTCCGGCCCGCCGACGTTCAGGATTTCAAAGCGAGCCTTTTCCCTGTTGAATTCGACGATGCCGGCGAGATACCGGACGCACTGGAGAATGACCTCCAGCAATTTGTCCTCAAAGAAACCACTGTCCCCTCCTGCATCTTTGAAGCGCAGCATGGAATAGGCAACGTCGAGATTGATGTGCACCTGCGTGCGGGAACAGACGATGGCGCGGTAGTTGTGCTCATGCCCTTCGATGGTGGACGACCACGGATAGCGGGCACCCGTTCCGCCGTTCAGGACGGCGTTCTCGATGGCATCGGGAAGCATCCTTGCCCGGTATGAATAGTGGTTCCGGGCCACCTCGGGGAGCACCCACTGGTAGAATGGCGCGATGTTTATTTCGGTGTCCCAGAACACATAGCCGGCATAGCCCTCTCCTGTCAGGCTCTTGGCCCCGATGCTGCACTTGTCGGAGTCCATGGGTGAAGCAATGATCAGGTGGTACAATCCATAGCGAAGCATCTGCTGCGCCTTGCCGTCCCCTTCAATCCGAACATCGCACTTGTCCCATATTTTTTCCCAGGCGTTTTCGGAGCGGTTCAATACGGAATCAAACCCTTCGCTTAAACAATCGGCGCACAACGTTTCAGCCTGCGTGATGATATTCCCGGCGTCGTGATCCTGGGAGGTAAAGATCGGCGCCGGCTTTTCAATTACAAGCGTTGCGCCTTTCTGAAGACCGATCCGCGTTGTGCAGTAATGACGGTGGAGATTGGTTTCGAAACCCCAGTCCACCTCGATATCCACGCCGTTCACGGAGAGCCTGTGATCCACGCACTGCGCCACGGCGATGCCGGTCGAAGGGATGGCAGTAGAGAGCAGTATTCGCCCATTCTCCATGGAGATAACATTCTCAACATAAGCGTCCTCGATCGAGGCATCGATGCCGCTCCGGATCTCGATTTCGTCATCATAGTTCTCCGGCGTAATTTCAACCTTCGAAAAAACGATGTGCCGATTGTCCATCGAGCAGAAACGCTTAAAGACAAAATGGGTGATCTTTCCTTCGCCGTTGTCCCAGCGGACCATCCGCTCCAGCAAACCATTCTTTACGTTCAGCGTCCGGCGGTAGTCCAGCAGCTTCCCGTCCCACATTTTGAAAACCTTCCCACCGATAACGATTTGCAGGAACAGCGCATCCGGCAGGTTCTGGATATAGCAGGAAACCTCGGGATACGGCATGAGCTCTTCGTTGAAAATGAATTTTTTCCGGCAGAAGGTGTCGGCGTGGCAAAAAAACCGGTTGTCCAAGAGCTTCCGGAATACCGCTTGGACAAAGTGTCCCTGCACACCTTTTGTTCCCAGTTCTTCGTAGCTTCCGCGCAAGCCCATGTAGCCATTGCCGAGACAGTACAGTGTTCCTCCGACCAGTTCGTTTTTCGGGTGGTAAACAGTTTCGGATAGCATCCAGTTGTTGTCGTTCATAGCGTTCGATCCGCTCTCCATTTTCATTATATATCCACCGAAAGAACGGTTGTACCCGCCTCGTTCAGGATTGCAATCCGCCGGAACGGTTCGCCGACCGAACCATAGACCTCAATCCGCACATCTTTAATGCGGGAATCTCCATCGCCAAACGGAACCGTCACTTCGCCATCAGTGGAGAAATCTTCTGCCAAGAAACCAACCGTATGGTCAGCAAGTCTCGTAGAAACCTCCGTGGTCCAAAGAATCTTTCCTGAACAGGGCTGGTTCAGCAGGATTTTAACACTACCCGCCCTCTGCTGCATCAGGTTTGAATTAAAAACAAAGACGAAGGGCTGATCCTGCTGGGAATACGTGATGTATGTATTACCAATCTGTATCATCCTGACATTCGGATCGTACTGACTGTTTGCAAAGGGAACACAGGCTCCGCTGTCGATGAGATAGGTGCCAAGAAGCGCATTCAAAGCCGCGGTTTTCTCAGGCATTAAAGCAGCAAGGTTTTCGGTTTCGCCGATGTCCTCTTTCAGGTCGTAGAGTTCCAGATCGTCTTGCCCGCCGGAGCCCCTGGCAAAGAAACGGATCAGCTTATAGTCCCCTTGCCTGACATAAGCGCCGGGTTCAACCAAAAACCGGTCGGTTACATAGTTCACATAATGGGGGAAGAAACTGAAAATATTGCGATCCTCAGCCGGTATTTTACCCGTTGCCACAGGTAGCAGATTAATCCCGTCCTGAAGCTGATCGCTTTTCCCGGAAGCACCTGTCGCAGCCAGAAGCGTGGGATAAAAATCAACACTGGAGACCAGTGAACTGCAAACCGCGCCGGCTTCAATTTTACCGGGCCAGCGCATAATCAACGGCACACGGGTTCCCCCCTCGTAGTTGTACGATTTCCCCGCCCTCAATGGCGCATTGCTGGTCGGCGGTTCTTTTGAATAATAATTGTCTTCGTCTACCAATCCCCCGTTGTCCGAAGTAAAAATGACCAGCGTATTACGATCCAAACCCAAAGCACTCAGTTCGTTTATAATCCGGCCGACACAGTCATCCATCGTTTCAATCATCGCCCCCATAAGCGGGAAGTGCTGCGGGTTTCCAGGATCTTTGAGCAATTCATATTTCTGGATCAGATCGGCATCTGTCTGGAACGGTCCGTGCACATCGTAAAGCCACAGGTTTAAATAAAACGGTTCATTTTTATGCTCCCGAATGAATTTTACCGCCTCTTCCGTGATCTTCCGGTCAATATGCTCGCCAACGGGACCATCGGGAACGGTAGTCATTTTATAGGGTGAAAAATAACTGTTGGGACAAGCATACCCACCGCCACCCATGGTTACATCAAACCCCTGAAATTTGGCCATAAACTCGTCACTTCCCAAATGCCATTTCCCGAAATGTGCGGTTTGATAGCCGGCATCTTTAAGGGCTTCGGCAATAGTATAATACGCTGTATCCAGCCGGGTGGCCGACTTCGGGGTGATCGCTTTATACAAAGGGCCGGCGGTCGTAGAAATGGTTGCATTCAAACGTACCTCGGCCACATGACCCATCGCGGCGGTTATTCCGACTCTCGCAGGATACTGCCCGGTCATAATGCTTGCGCGGGTCGGCGAACAAAGAGGACTGGCAGAATATGCCTCCGTAAAACGCATCCCCTGCCCTGCAAGTCTATCAACGTTCGGGGTCTGGTAATACGTACTCCCGTAAACACCGGAATCTTTCCAGCCAAGGTCATCGGCTAGGATGAAAACAATATTCGGCTTTGTAACGGTTCCGTGTACCTGGAATAACATTGCCAAACATACTGGAACTGCTGTCCACATGATCATTTCAACTCTCCTGCCTGTTTCAAGCCTACCCGATGCATGACCGCTTCATCTCCAGACCCCGCCCGCTCCTGCCTGAATTATAAATCTACGGAAATGACTTCGGTGCGGTTTTCCTTCAGAACGGCAACACCGCTGAACGGCGCTTCTGTTGCACCGTAGACCTCAATCCGAATGTCTTTAATTTCCGAAGTCCCGTCGCCAATTAAGATTTCCGCCTCACCCGCCTGATCAAAATCTTTTCGTGTGAACGACACAGTATGGTCTTTCAGTGAGGCGGAGGCTTTTGTTGTCCAGAGTATTTTGCCGGGCGAGACGCAATCCAACCGAAGTTTCACGGCAACTTTTTTATGAGGCATCGGGTTATCGTTAAATAAAAAAACGTACGGCTGTTCCTGCTGGCAATACGTGATGTAGGTGTGGCCGACCTGCTTCATCCGAACGTTTGGATTGTAGCTTTTGTTGGCAACAGGCACACAGGCATCACTATCATCAAGATAAGACTGCAACAACGCATTCAGCTCGACCGATTTTTCAGGCATGGTATCAGCGAGGTTGCGGCTTTCGCCGATATCGTCTTTCAGGTTATACAACTCCAGCTCGTCCTGACCGCCGGGGCCTCTGGCAAAAAAACGCATCAGTTTATAGTCGCCGCGCCTCACGGTCGCACTGGGTTCAACTAAAAACCGATCGCCGGTATAATGCAGGTAATGAGAAAAAAGACAGAAGATATCGCGATCCAGTTGCAGCGACTTCCCTTCCAGCACTGGAAGCAAACTGACCCCATCCAGCACCTGATCTTTTGAGGGAACAATTCCGGCGGCATCCAGCACGGTGGGATAGAAATCCACACTGGAAGCCAGTGCGCCGCTGACGGCTCCGGCCTCAACCCGACCCGGCCAGCGGATGATCAGCGGCACGCGGGTTCCGCCTTCATAATTGTAGCCCTTCCCTTCGCGAAGCGGCGCATTGCTGGTTGGGGGCTGTTGGGAATAATAGTTGCCTTCGTCCACCAGCCCGCCGTTGTCGGATGAAAAAATAACAATGGTGTTTTTATCCAGTCCGAGATCTTTCAGCGCATTCATAATTTCACCGACACAGCTATCCATCGTCTCAACCATGGCAGCCATGACCGGCAGGTGCTGAGGATTTTCAGGATCACACAGCTGTTCATATTTTTTGATTAAATCCGCATCCGCCTGAAACGGGCCGTGCACATCATAAAGCCACAGGTTGACATAAAACGGATCTTTTTTATGCTCCCGAATAAATTTCACTGCTTCGCCGGTGATTTTCCGGTCAATGTGCTCGCCGACCGGCCCGTCGGGAACGGTATCCATCTTGTAAGGCGAAAAATAGCTGACGGGAGCCGGATAACCCCCGCCGCCCATGGTTACATCGAATCCCTGATATTTAGCCATATACTCGCCACTACCCATATGCCACTTGCCGAAATGGGCCGTGCTGTAGCCGGCGCCCTTGAGGGCTTCAGCAAGAGT
>JAIPJC010000133.1 GCA_021734345.1 Kiritimatiellales bacterium
CTTCATCCCAGCCTCCTTCGATTAGTGTCCATTGGGAGCCGCCTTCGTGCGGAGAGCCCGCAAATCTGACCCGAAGGAGGCCCTAATTTGAAACTAAGGAATTAACCGCCCTTTCAGAAGGGTTTAGATGAGTATCAAGTACGTAAAATTTATCGTAGCAGCGGCAATAACCGCAGGTTATTTCCTGTTTTTGCGCTACATTGCTCCAAGCCAAGAACCCTACTTCATTCTGGGTATCGGCCTGATCGGCTATATTGCATGGTTGTATGGCATGGCGGCCGGACTGCTGCTCAGCGTATTGTTGATCCCCGCCACGCTGTACATATACAACCAGTTCGAGATATCCACCAGCTATGTGGCCTATGCCAGCTCGCCAGCCTATATCGCACTGGAAATCCTCGCCGCCGTTGCGCTGGGACGCATGCGCATCAAAAACCTGATGCTTTCCAACAAGGAAACCGCGCTCGCTTCCGCCAACGGAAAACTCCAAGCCGTGCTGGCCCAGGTTCAGGAACTTGGGGGAATCCATTCCCTCTGCACCTCCTGCAAAAAAATCCAGGACGACGACGGTGCATGGAAGCGCATCGATACCTACCTGCTGGAAAAAACCAAAGCCGAGTTCAGCCACGGCATGTGCCCAGACTGCGCCAAG
This sequence comes from Kiritimatiellales bacterium, assembly GCA_021734345.1. GTDB lineage: Bacteria > Verrucomicrobiota > Kiritimatiellia > Kiritimatiellales > Pontiellaceae > Pontiella. The sequence goes on from JAIPJC010000133.1 coordinate 653, forward strand.
GAATTCGCAAACCAACTTGAGCCAAAACCCGCCGCCGGAAGAACCCGGCTCTAACCATGTAGCCAACCCATGAAAAAAAAGACCTGCATCCCCTTTCGGAAATACAGGTCTTTGAAAACTGGCTCCTGCGGTTGGATTCGAACCAACGACCAAGTGATTAACAGTCACCTACTCTACCGCTGAGCTACGCAGGAATGCTCAAAAGAAGTTGGAAAGGTACACGAATATCCTTGGAAGTCAACACCTCGAAACCAACTATTTCCCCGCTTTTTCCCATCACTTGGAAGCCAGCAGCTTACGGTGGACAAACTTTGTAAAACCGGAACCTTAATCCATTTTTTGCCGGCCAGAAACGGCACGCGCGAGCGTGGCCGAATCCGAATATTCAATCGCGCTTCCGGCCGGCAGGCCAAAGGCGATTCGAGAGATCTTGACCGCACGCGTGGCAAGGATTTCCTTGAGGTAGCTGGCGGTGGCATCGCTCTCGACATCGGTACCCAAGGCTATCAGAACTTCCTCTATGTTTTCCTCGGCAATGCGCCGAAGCAACTTGTCGACCCGCAGATCGGCGGCACCGGTTCCGTGCATCGGTGACAACCTGCCCATCAGGGCATGATAGCGGCCTTGGAAGCCCCCCGACTCCTCGATCTTCATGATATCGCCGGGTGATTCCACGACGCAGAGGATCTGCGCGTCGCGGCGTGGCTGCAAGCATAGGTCGCATGGGTTCTTTATCGTAAGCGTCACATTGCCGCACCGCTCGCAACATGCGATTCCGTCGTCCGCCTCTAGCAGGGCATTGGCCAGAATGCGCATAAGCCCCTTGCGGTCCTGCACGAGCGTCATCGCCATGCGCTCGGCGGTCCGCCTGCCAATGCCTGGAAGTCGGCTTAACGCAGCCACGAGATTGTCGAGTGGAACCAAATGATTCATGAGGGACTTTAGACCTTAGGCTTTGGACTTTAGGAAAATATGTGATCCTTGAATTTCGGAGCGCGATCTAGAATGGAAGGTCGATTCCGGCCGGAAGCCCCATTCCGCTGGTCAGCTTGCCCATCTCCTTGGACATGGTTTCCTGTGCGGAAGCGAGTACGCCATCGACGGCGGCGAGTACGAGATCTTCGAGCATTTCGACATCATTCGGGTCGACTGCATCGCGACTGATTTTGATGCTTTTCACTTTCATGTCGCAGGTGGCCACGGCGGTCACCATGCCGCCACCGGCAGAGAACTGCACCTGCGTCTTGGCCAGTTCCGCCTGCTTCTTCTTCATGTTTTTTTGAAGGTCGGCAGCCTGCTTCATCATCTTCATCATGTTCATATTGGTTGTCCTTTTGGTTATTCTCGTATATCTGAAATTTCGCCATTAAAGGCTTCCACGACCGTTTTCACAACGGGATTTGCATACCATTTCTGCAGCCCGGTCAACTCCGCCGTCGAATCGGCGCCAATATCCGACACCGCGGTATCGGCCGGCAACAGTCGCGCAGCGCTGGATTTGAGCGGCTCGAAGGAAATCGACAGCATGCGCCCGATATATTTTTCGGCCGCGCGGGCCAGTGCCACCTTGGTGCGTGTCTGGTCGAAACGCTCGCTTTCGGCGGCGAACTCCGGATCGATCCCGACAAATAGATGGGTGGCGTCGATGCGGACCGGCACGGTATCGAGAAAGTAGCGATGCGAAAGCGGATCGGCCTTGGCGGCATGGTCGACAATGTCGTGCCAGTGCGCCAGTAGAATCCCTATTTCGTCAGTGGCCGGCTTTTTTTTTTGAGGATCGGCGGTGTAGTCGTGCGCCGCGGATTCGGCTACCCCAACGGAGGCTGCGCCAGATTTAAAGTTTTTTTTTAGCTCGGCCACCTGTTTGAGCAGCTCGTTGATCGTCGCGGTTTCGGCCGCGCGCGAACAGCGGATCAACCCGGTTTCCAGCAGGGTTTTCTTGGAGAGTGCATAGCGCATGCGGCCATCGGTTTCAACGAGGGCATCGATGATGCGCAGTACCCGGCCCGCCTCGGTTTCGGCGGCATGCTGTTCGTAGAAGGTGATCTGCGCTTCCGGCAGTTCCAAGGCGGAGGCATCCTTGCCGGCGTATAGCACAACCAACAGGTTGCGGAAGTGCTCCAACAGCTCCATCACCACGCGCTGCAGATCTTTGCCCGCGCGATCCATTTCGGCGACAATGTTGATGATGCCCGGCACGTCCGACTTCAGGATCGCGACGGTCAGGCTTTCGAGCACGTGGCGGGAAACCAGACCGAACACGGCGAGAACATCGTCCTCCTCGATTTCCTTACCCCGGAAAGAGATGATCTGGTCGAGCGCGGACTCGGCGTCGCGCAAGCCGCCTTCGGCCCCGCGGGCGATGGCCAGCAGCGCATCTTCGGAGATCGAAATGCCTTCGTCGTTGCAGCCCTTGCGCAAGCGGTCGACGATGTCCTGCACGGTTATGCGGCGGAGGTCGAAGCGCTGGCAGCGCGAGAGGATCGTGGGAAGCACCTTGTGGACGTCGGTGGTGGCGAAGATGAATTTGACGTGCGGCGGCGGCTCTTCGAGCGTCTTGAGCAACGCGTTGAACGCCTGGGTGGAGAGCATGTGCACTTCGTCGATGATGTAGATTTTGTAAGGGCCGCGCGCCGGGGTGTAGCGGGCGTTGTCGCGGAGGTCGCGCACCTGGTCGACGCCGTTGTTGGAGGCGCCGTCGATCTCGATCACATCGAGGCTGTTGCCCGCCATGACTTCCTTGCACGAACTACAGACGTCGCAAGGATGGGCGGTCGGCCCCTTTTCGCAATTGAGCGCCTTGGCCAGGATGCGGGCGGAGGTGGTTTTGCCAATGCCGCGCGAGCCAATGAAAATATAGGCATGGGCGACGCGACCGGACTCGATCGCGTTCGTCAGGGTCCGGGTGACGTGCTCCTGCCCTACTACATCGGCGAACTGCTGCGGCCGCCATTTTCGTGCTAATACTTCGTATGCCATTTTTTAACAAATACTCCGTAATGCGTAATCCGGACGACCATCCTTCTGCATTCGAAATTCCCTGTTCGATATTCTACGGTTTAAAAGGTGCCGTGCACCCCCATCCGACATTTGTCCAAAAACATGGGTTTGGTTTCCCGCTCCGCTCCGGACATTCCGAACACCCGAAAAACAAAGTGTACCGCTGCTGCCTTCCGACCCTGACGGGGTTCGCCCGCATTCGTCGTCCGAAAACCATCGCTTCAACACGTTCCACCAAACCATGCCGCCGTCCTCTTGCCTCGTAGGGGAATTCAACCCTGCTACAGCGGATTGCAGGCTACAGGCGACCGCTGACCGCCCATCTAGCACAGCGGGGAGGAACATACCCAACCCGACCTGCCCACGCAAGCCTTGCAGGCGGCAAACTAGTTGGCGCGGCGCAATAGGATTATACCGACAATCTGCCCCCCGACGATCGGAATCCACGGTATGAGCCAGGGATACAGGGACGGGTGGCTATCGAATGTATCGGAAAGGATCAGGAAGAGATAGTAGACAAACATGATGCCCAGGCTCATCACCATCCCGATGGAGGACTCCTTGCGGTGCGATTTGATACCCAGCGGAATGGCGATCAGGACGAACATGAAGGGAGCCATCGAAAGGCATATGCGCTGGTTGGCTTCCACCAGATACCGGCTATGTTCGATCCGGCGGTCTTTTGCGGCCATCCAACTGTTCTCCGAGTCTGCATTGCGGATGCGATAGGCCAGCTCGGAGATCGTCATGTTTTTCCGCTTCTTGGCAATCTCCTTCTGTCCCGTCAGCTTGTTGAAGTCCAGCCGGATGGGATAGTTCCGCGCGTTCACGTAGCGGGTTTTGGCGGTGTCTTCCGGGTTGTCGGGATCGGGAATCTCGATGCGCACATCGAAGAGGTCGATCTTCAGTATGGCCTTTTCCTTGTCGGCCGTCATGATGCCGCTGTCGGCGCGGATGCTACCCGTCACCTTGCTGGTTTCGGGATCGACCTCATACACGACTAGATCACGGACCCGGTTGTGGTTCTTCTTGCCGACATAGATCATGTAGCCGGGAAACTCGCGGATGAAACGCCCCTCTTCAAGGAGTTTTATCGGATCCTCCACACCCAGCCCCTTGATCAGCTTTTGGTTGGCGTAGGTGGTCGATGGATAGACCACGCAGTTGTTGTAGAGGCACACGCAGACCAGCCCAAGCGAGATCAGCACAACCGGGGAAACAATTTGCCACATGCTGAGGCCGCTGCTCTTCATCGCGCTGATTTCGCTGTCGGATGAAAGCCGTCCGAACACCAGCAGGGTCGAGAACAACGCGCTGATCGGGATGGTGAACGCCAGCGAATATGGAATGTTATAGATGAAAAACCGTCCCACGATCCCCACCGGAAGCCCTTTGGCCATGATATCGATCGCCTTGTAGATGGCGCCGATGCTGAAGGCAAAGGTGATCAGCAGCATGGCCACCGCAAACACGGTCAGATAGTCCTTAACCAAATATTTATTCAGTTTGCGCAAAAGCGGTCTCCCCGTAAAAAGGGCACAATCTAAAGGTAAACTTCCGCAAGCTCAAGACCTTCCTGTATTCCCCGCGATATCCCCTTGACTAAGGTTGCGTTGAACCCGCTTTAATAGCAGCTTGAAATGTTTAAGAATACGTATTCAGGCCCAAAACAAATGAACAGATACAATCGACGCGGTTTCCTGGTTTTTGCGGGCAGCGTGCTTCCCGCCGCATCAACCTTCGCCGACGAGTTCAACCAGCGCCCAAAAGGGATTCTGCTGAACCTGGATTTCCAACACATCGCGGATGGCCTGATCCCCAACAAAACGCTCTATCCCCTCTATGTTCCCCTCGGCGGGCTCGATGCCGAATTGGTTGAGAACCGCTATGTGCTTGCCGTGCAAACAGGCCAGCACCTCGATATCCCCCATAGCTCGCTGCTCGATCCAGACGGAAGCGAGTGGATCGCCATGATCCGGGTATTCGCACGAACCGACGGCATCATCATGTCCCAAGCCAACGACGAAAAGGGCTATGTGATCTACATCCAGGATGGCCAGATCCGCGCCGCCGTCCGGACCGGCCACTCCGCCGTCGTTCTCGCCGAGAACAACGAGACCGGCACAAGCTGTTTGAACAAATGGATCACGGTCGAACTCCGGATCAAACCGGATATGGCGACCTTGAACCTTAATCGCGCCCTCGTCGCGCTCGCCCCGCTGCAAGCCGCGCTCATGGGCGGAGACTACTTCATCCGCATCGGCGAGCACAACATGCTGCCCGCCCCGCTCGAACACAACCCAACCGCAACCCCCTCCGGTTTCAGCGGGGCCATAGGCTCGTTCAAGATCCTGCGGCAATAAGGGATGCCCCATGGAAAATCCAAGTGTCGTCATTACCTTCGTCGTCTACCTGCTCTTCATGCTGGCGATCGGCTCGCATTTCTATAAAAAGAACGAGTCGCTCTCCGACTACCTGCTCGGCGACCGGCAGCTCAACAAGTGGGTCGCCGCGATGAGTGCGCAGGCATCGGACATGAGCGGATGGCTGCTGCTCGGTCTGCCGGGCTACGCCTACCTCCAGGGATTGGAAGCGTTCTGGATCGCGGCCGGATTGGCGGTCGGAACCTATCTCAACTGGAAGTTTGTTGCGCGCCGACTGCGCCGCTATACCGAAGTCGCTGGCAACGCCATTACCCTGCCCGACTATTTCGCCAACCGTTTTCTCGACACCAACCGGCTGCTGCGCACCCTCTCCGCCGTCTTCATCCTGGTTTTTTTCCTGATCTACACCGCCTCCGGGTTTGTTGCGGGAGCCAAGCTGTTCGAATCCGTTTTTGGCCTACCCTATCGCAGTGCGCTACTCATCGGTGTGGTTGTGATCATTTCCTACACGGCGCTCGGCGGTTTCATGGCGGTCAGTTGGACCGACTTCTTCCAAGGCCTCATCATGTTTTTTGCCATTACCACCCTACCCCTGATCGCCATCCACGCCATGGGTGGCTTCGCCGAATCCACCGCTGCCATGCGCCAGGTTGATGCCGGATTCCTTGATCTCTTCACAAACGGGAAGGGCGAACCGATTACGGCCATTGCCATCGCCTCGCTGGCCGCATGGGGCCTGGGCTATTTCGGGCAACCGCACATTCTCGCCCGGTTCATGGCGATCCGCTCCCCCGACGAACTCAAGCCCGCCCGCAGAATCGCCATGACGTGGGTTTTGATCAGCCTGGCCTGCGCCGTACTCATTGGATTGCTCGGCCGCGTCTACCTCCCCGAAACACTGGTGGGTGCCGACGCGGAAAAGGTATTCATGATCCTGGTCGGCAAGTTGGCCCATCCAGTCCTCGGCGGCATATTGCTCGCAGCCGTTCTGGCGGCGATCATGAGCACGGCCGACTCGCAGTTGCTCGTCACCTCCTCCGCACTCACCGAAGACCTCTACCGCGTAATCATCCGTCCGCATGCATCGGAAAAGGAACTCGTTTGGGTAAGCCGGGGCACCGTCATCGGCGTAGCGGCCATCGCCTGCGCGATCGCGTTGAAACCCGACCGTAGCGTGCTTGATCTGGTGGCTTATGCCTGGGCCGGCTTCGGCGCGACGTTCGGACCGCTGGTGCTGCTGTCGCTCTACTGGAAACGCATGACCCGAAACGGCGCGATTGCCGGTATTGTTGGTGGAGGTGCTACGGTGCTGATATGGAAGCAATTGACCGGCGGGCTGTTCGATCTCTACGAAATCATTCCCGGCTTCGCCGCATCCGTGCTGCTCATCGTCCTGTTCAGCCTGATCGGAAGCCCTCCGGCAACTCCCGTCACGGAACAGTTTGAACGCGCGCAAAACTAGATGACCGCGATGTTTGCCTTCTTTTGCGCCTTTTTCCGCTCTTCACGGCGGCGCTCCCGCGCGGGAATAACAAAGAGCGGCGTTGCCCCGACCAGCCCCAGCAGCATGATCAAACCGGCGGCCGTGCCAATGGGAAACAAAAGCAAATTACAAATGGCCAGCAGATAGCCCCAAGTCAATCCCCACGCCTTTCGTGTCAGTACGCCAACAACAACAACGAACGAAAACAGCGCCAAAAACAGCAGTGCGCCAATCAACCAGGCATATTCCTGAGAGCCGGGAACGCCAAATACCACCTGCAAGACCAACAAGCCCGTGTAGACCACCGACAACACCATGCACCAGATCCGCAGCAAACCCATCCAGATATTGGAAAGATCCACGCTCTGCTTGTGCCTTGATTTGGGAGACCGTGTTCGGCGACCCTGCCAGGCATCAATTGTCTTGGGTGCCGCATAAATGCTACTTGTGACGCCGACGTCTTCGACATCGTTCTCTTGATCACGAAGCACTTCGCCATAGCGCCGGTAGCTCGCCAGGCGGTTCCGCTCGCGCGCGAGTTCGAAAAACCCCAGCACGCCTAATCCAAGCACGGACACGCCCAGCAACGTTACGTTGGCCTTCCGTGCGCTATTATACTGATCGAAGAGCTTCCCGGCCTGATATAGTTTCTGCAGCCGATGTGCCGAAAGGGCAACCAAAACAGCAAAAACAACAATTCCGATAATCCGCAGAACCCGTAGCATATAACATCCCCGTTTAATGCAAATCCAACCTCTACATAGTATCGCGGACTCCTGTTTTGTCAATGTTGCCGCTAGTATATTTTACTAGCGCGAGTTGCCTGAAAATAAGTCTCGATTGCGCCAACGACGGTGTGGGAATGTCCAGTCCGACAGGTTTACGGCAGAAGACATCATGTTCAAGTTTCTCAAAATGTTGATTGGGATCGCGTTGCTGCCTGCGTGCTGGGCGGTTTCGGTGGCGGTCTACACACTCTATCAAACGGCACTGGATTCAGTGGCTTCGGAAGGACTGGCGGCGTGGGCGCTACCGGTCGGGTTCGTGCTGTGGGTGGCTCTTTTCTTTCTGCTGCCGCGCCCGTTCCGAACCTACGTGCTGGGACACGAGCTGACCCACGCCCTGTGGGCGCTCATGATGGGCGGCCGCGTTGGACGAATGAAGGTAGGTAAATCCGGCGGCCATGTGGAACTGACCAAAACCAATTTTATCATTACACTGGCCCCCTACTTTTTCCCGTTCTACACGTTTCTGGTCATCGGCGCCTACTATCTCGCCGGAATCTGGCTGGAGGTCGAGCCCTACAAGGTGTGGTGGCTCGGAGCGGTCGGCTTTACCTGGGCGTTCCATGTCACGTTCACGCTCAGCATGCTGGCCGAACACCAGCCTGACATCCACGAGCACGGACGCATTTTTTCCTACACGGTCATCTTCCTCATGAATGTGCTGGTGATCGGCCTCTGGATGGTCCTGGTCGGCGATCCGAAGTTTGCAAGCTTCGGGGACTTGCTCACCCGCGAGAACGCAAGAACCTACAGCTATTCCTCCCGGCTCTGCGTTTCCGCATGGGTTTTCGTGGAGCAGTTGATCAAGCGACTTGGCTAGAGCATATTCGTTTTAATTTGACGCATACTATTATTCTGTCATGATTCATTCATGACAACGCGATCATACGGTGTACAGCTACGAGAAAGGATCGTGGCCGCCCGTGAGGACGGACACAGCGCCCGCGAGGTCGC
>JAIPJC010000134.1 GCA_021734345.1 Kiritimatiellales bacterium
GCCAGGGACATTCCCCGGGATTCCGCATCGAGAACCTAGGAGGTACCAACTACTTCGGATATGTCTATGCGAAGTTGAAGGATGCGAACAGCGGCATCAGCTACAAGCTGGCGCTCACAACCGATCTGGTCAACGTCGGTTGGACGACCAACACGGGGTACATCGTATACGGAACCTATGTCGCCCCGAGCGGTGATTTCGACTATGTCACCAATGTGACCACCACGGTGGAAAGCGCAAAATACATCCGCCTGATTATCGAACAACTGTAAAACCAACCAGAAGCGATGAATGGGTTGGCCGCCAAGGTTGTCTATGCCTTGGCGGGCGCGGCTGGTGGAATGCCGCTGGACGGGGCACCAAATTCGCGGAGGGTGCCTGCAATGCCGCAGTGCTTACCCGGCCACAGTACTTGAATATACTACGAACGTTATGTAGGAGCCGGGTCCGTCGGATCTAGAGCAAACAACGATTGAAATGCCGCAATGGAGGGACGACCTCCGTGTCGTCCTAATGGAGAATCAGTAAGGAGCGCCGCATCCGAAGGACGGGACAGAGCCCGTCCCTCCAGTTCAGCCCCATACGGCATCAGAAATGGGAAATGCTCTAGTGATTGGATTAGGTGGCGAGCTTCCTCAGTTCATCATGTTTCATGGTGTAGTAAAGTTGGCCATGCATAGATGTGCATGGGTGTTTGGAAATCAACCAAAGGAAAGGGAGATGCGGAAATGAAAAAGAAAATCATAGGTATATTGATCGGCTGTGGATTGTGCATTGCGGCGCAGGCGACGACGGTTACATGGGACGGCGGCGACGTGGCTGGGGGTTGGGGGTCTGCAACAAACTGGGTAGGGGATGCCGTGCCCACGTTTGACAACACGCTTGATGTTTACTTCAACACGATTGGTGCCGGAAACCTGGACAACTTTATCGTAGTCAACAGAACCATCCGTTCGTTGAATTTTACCGACAATGCCGATAGCAATATTGTGATCCGGTTGAATGCAAATGGTTCTATTGGAGCAAAAACCATGACCTTTGGCGGTGCTGGCGGCGCGGCCATAGCGACGACTTCCGGAGCGGCGGGAAACATTTCGTTCGGAGCAGGAAACGGTAGTGGTGCATCTTTGGCGGAAGACCTGTTGCTGGACCACAACGGCAGTGGAGGCCTCACGCTTTTTGCAGCCGGCAAGCTCGGTTTCCTCGGAAACCATGTGGTGACGAACAACGGCTCTGGCGTAGTTGTTTTGTATGGGAACAGCTCCTGCGATGGATTGGTCATGAACGCGGGCACGATGACGCTCAATGGCTCGAACACCTTCAGTAGCGGTACCGTTCTAAACGGCGGGCTTCTAAAAATCGCCGGGGGAACCAACGCTCTGGGCACCGGCACCTTCGCGATTAGTGGCGGAACGATCACCTGTACCGGCGGCAGTGCCCTCAACAACACCTATACCAACGCGGTAGTGATCAACGGGGATTTTTCAATCACCGGTAGTACCGGTACCTCAGTTCCTGCATTTACCGGCGACGTTTCATTAGGCACCGCGGCCGGTACTTCCCGAACCATCACGGAAACCGCCGCCAATTCCGGTACGGGCCAGCCCTCATTCAAGGGTGTGATCAGCGATGGCACGACCGCCAACAAGATCATCAAAAAGGGCATGGGCGGGTTGAATTTGACCGGGGCGAATCTCTTCACTGGCGGCGTGGACTTGGACGAGGGTGTTCTAATTCCCAACCACAACAATGCCTTGGGCACCGGCACGCTGAGCATCAGCAACGCCACGACCATATCCGTGGCGGGCGTTCAGGTTAAAACCTTGGCGAATCCGGTTGTGGTGAAAGGAAATTTCACCATGGGGCTTTCCGCCAAGTCTCCGCTCACTCTGTCGGGGTCGGTGGATCTCGGTGGAAGCACCCGTACGATCACGATCGGCAATGTCAAGGGCGACGTTATTTCCGGAACCATTGCCAACGGCGGTTTGATGACGGATGGCGTGGGTGCATTGACGCTGAGTGGTGCGAATAGCTATGCCGCAGGGACAACGGTTTTAACTGGAGGAGTGCTGATCGGGGAAGCAGACGGCGCATTCGGAGCCGGAACCGTTACCGTGGCGGACGGTGCAACGTTGGTTCTTACCAATGGCGTATCGAGCGACTACATTGACGGTGCTGCCAATTTGGTGCTCGGTGCCAGTGCCACGTTGAATCTGGACTTTACCGGAACCGATGCCGTTGGCGGTATTTCCCTGGATGGCGGCTCTACGTTCCTTTCAAATGGAACGTACAGTGCCGTCGACCTTGGTGGTTTTGGTGCTGGAACATACACCGGCACCGGCAGCCTTGCTGTTGGCGGCCTGTCGGGATACACGACATGGGCTGGCAGCTGGGGCGTCGGCCTCGGTGCCGCAACCGACGACTACGACAACGATGGCCTGCTCAATATCTACGAATACGGCCTCGGTGGCGACCCGACCAATGCCGCCAGCCAGGGACATTCCCCGGGATTCCGCATCGAGAACCTAGGAGGTACCAACTACTTCGGATATGTCTATGCGAAGTTGAAGGATGCGAACAGCGGCATCAGCTACAAGCTGGCGCTCACAACCGATCTGGTCAATGTCGGTTGGACGACCAATTCGGGCTACATCGTATACGGAACCTATGTCGCCCCGAGCGGTGATTTCGACTATGTCACCAACGTGACCACCACGGTGGAAAGCGCAAAATACATCCGCCTGATTATCGAACAACTGTAAAACCAACCAGAAGCGATGAATGGGCTGGCCGCCAGGGTTGTCTACCTCTTGGCGGCCATAATGTCGGCAATCGGCGAGAATCTAGGATGGAACGCATATGTTAAGTCGGCGTCAGAAACAGCTCAAGGCGGCGTGGTTGGTTGTGCTGGGTGTGTGCATCCAATGGTGCGGCGCGACGGTGCCATTGGATATCACCATAACCAATGCGCCCTACGGCGCGATTCCGAACGATGGACTGGACGATGCGCCGGCGTTCCAGCGTGCGCTGGACGACATCTACACCGCGACCAACGGGGCGATCTTCATCCCGTCCGGATCGTATACCTTGGATTCGCAGGTGGTTTTCAGAACCACCACCGCGCGGATTGTTTCATTGCGCGGTGAAGGAACCAACAGCACGGTGATCCATTGCACCAGTACCAACGGCGGATTCCTGCTTACGTCGACGAACGCGCCGCGATTGACGGTTTTCGCCCGGGATATGGCACTGGTGGCGGACCGTGCCGGTGCGGGCACCGCGTTCGCCGTGATCTCTCCGGAGTCGGGTATTCGGCAGACCCGTGCACTGGTTGTTGAAAACCTGCTGATCACCCGCGCCACGGCCACCGACTATTTCGATTATGGCCTGGTGGTGAATGGACAGCACCGGGGGGTTTTTAGAAATGTTGTGTTCGAAGGTCCGGAGCCTACCGGCGATTTGAGCGATACGGCACCGATATTCAAGCCGATGGTTGGAATCCGGCTGAACGGTTCATACGGTGGGGTTTTTTACAACTGCCGGGTTTCATCCGCCGCGACGGCGTTCGAGATGAAGTCGGACGCCGGCGAAGGCGGGAGTTACGATGGCTGCACCGCCGATTATTGCCGGATCGGGTGCGATATCTACACGCCGGGACAGGAGCCGGGCTTCAGTGTCACCGATTCTTCCATCCGTGCCCGCGATGTCGGTGTACGGATTGAGCGGCGGCGGATTGGTTTCCTGACGGGCAATGAATTTTCCACGCTGCCCGGCAGCGATGCCTATCCGTACAAGGATGTTTATTTGACCAACGTCCGGATGATCGAGTTGGCAAACAACGTGTTCATAGCCGGACATGCGAACCGGGTCTGCTTCACCCTTGACGGGGAAATGAGCGGCAATCTGGGGCCGAAAAAACCGAGTTCCGTCATCATCGACCACAACGACTTCAACATGGACCGGATCAACGCCATCTCCATCGGGAGCTATGTGACCGGTGTACGCATTCTCAACAACGAATACTATTGAGATCAATCATCATGAAGCGAACCGTTGAAACAGCTTTAATTTTTGCCGCCTTGACTTGCGCGACGGTTGCCCATGCCAAGTCGTTGGTGTGGTGGGATGCCAAGGGGATCTCGGCCGCCTCGGTGCCCGTCCTTGCAAACGAGTGGGGCGACCGGCTGGTGCAGTCGAACCTTTGCACATTGTCGCTGAGTCCCGCCGCCGCGCTGAACGCCAAGACGAATTCCGGCACGTATGGGTGGAGCAACCAATTCGAGACGACCATCAACCTCGGTAAATACATATCGTGGAACCTGGTTCCGCAGGATGGCGACTCGCTGTCCGTGGCCAGTATCCACATTTCACTATGGCGCAACGGCAGCGGCGCAACCAACCTGGCTTTGCGCTCCAGCCTGGATGGATTCCAAACCAATCTGGATGCGTGGTCGATCACATCCAACGGCGCAGTAGACCACGATGCAGTGTTTCCTGCCGGGTTGGCGTTGTCCACCAACGTGGAGTTTCGCCTCTACATGTGGGGTGGCACAGCGGGCGGCGCATCCACCTACTTGCGTACCAGCAATGCGAAAAGCGTGCATATCAAAGGCGTGAAAATCGGCTATTCCGCGTATAGCGACGTGGTGGACTATGGCGCGGTTCCCGATGATGGACTCGATGATGCCCCGGTGTTCCAAGAGGTGCTGGATCTGCTGGCGGCGGGCGGCGGCGGGACGATGCATATTCCCCCGGGCTATTTTGTGTTCAGCAACAAGGTTTCGGTGGCGGCAGGCAACGTGGATATCGGCATAATAGGGGAAGGCAACGGCAGCCGGATCTATTGCGAGAACAGCAACGGGGTGTTCCGGTTCGACTTCAGCGACAACCAGGCGCAGCTGGGCCTTTCCAATTTCACCTGCATCGCCACTGCGCCGACGAATGGGACAGCACTGGAAGTGAACGCTCCGATCGGCGGAAGCGGAACAGGGCGGACGCTGTCGATGCACAAGATGGAGTTTGTGGGCGACGACATTACCCAGGATAGTTTCCACCGGGCGGTGGTGGGCGACGGCCTGTGGCGGCCGCGTCTGTCCATCGTGACGGTTGGCGGCCCGTATGGCCCGAATGCTTCGTACACGAACGTATATTTGACGGAAGTCTGCTACCGGTTTTCCAACGTGGATCAACCTGTTTTCGAAAGCTGTAGTGCATGGTGCGCGCAAACCGGCTATGACGTTGGACTCCGCTCGGCGGCCACGGAGCCGCTCTTCAACCACTGCCAGGCCGTGTCCGTCGTGCACTCCATGAATGTCCGCAGCGCAGGAACGAACCTGGTTCCCGGGGTGCGGATCATTGATTCACATCCCAACGGGGCGAGAACCGGTATCGTTTGCGAGCGTCTGTCCGATTTTGCAATTGGCGGCGGAATGGTTTTCTACCATGGCGCAGAGCCGGAAATGGTCACCACAAACTATCTCGACTTGGTTCTGTCCAATTGCGTGGACGGGGTGATCAGCGGCAACACGTTCCACTACGGCAACCTGCGGACGCAGATTGTCGTGGCGGACGACTGCTCCGGCATCCAGATTACCGACAACTTCTTCAACGTCCCTTCGTCCGGTTCTCCGGTTCGGCTTGCGGCCGCATCGTCTGTGGGCAAAATGAGCGGGAACCTGTTCAACTATGTCCACGCGGACGAGCAGGACATGGTGGCGCTTTGGCATATGGATTCCGCTGTCTCCGGCCCGACCAACTATGTTGCCGACGACGATGCCTTGAACCCGTCGCGCAACAATCGATTGAATCTTTATGGCTGCTATGTCGACCCTGCCAGCGGCGACACAAACAAGAGTTTTGACGGCTCGCTGGTATTTGCCCAAACCAACGACTATGCGCAGTCGCAGGAAAATTGGCCGGGTACACCCGGTATCCGGCTCGATACCTATGTCTGGTTTGATACCGCCAACGGCCAGCAGTATGCCGTTTCGGCGGCAAACGCCTTCCGTGTTCAATCCATGGCCTCGTCCATCAAGTTCCTCTGGAAGGACCAAACCAACGCGTGGCAAACTCTTTCAGTAAACAACGCCATTACTCCCGGCGCATGGCACCATATCACCGCCGAAGTGAATCCATCCATCGGGCTCGCTATTCTGGAAGTCGAAGGGGTAGGTCGCGACTCCATGGAAATCGGAACCAGCTACATGAATGGCAGCGTGGCTCCCATCAAGCTAGGGCAAGGCGGCAATGCCGAATTTCTTGGAAAAATAGACGAAACCGTTGTGTCGGCCTTGTCCTCGGTTGGCGAACAAACCTTGACGGTGGCGACGCCGCATGGCCAGGCGAGTCCAGCGGTTGGAAAAACCTGGTTTGTTTATGGTTCGTCGAACAGCGCTTCGGTCGTTGGTTCCCCGGTCGCAAACGGAACAACCACACAATATACATGCGTCGGTTGGACGGGAACCGGCAATGTGCCTGCCAGCGGCACCTCCACCAACACCGGCAGCTTTTCGCTGACGACCGATTCGGCCATAACCTGGCTCTGGAACACCAACTACTGGCTGGACACGTTCGCGGCCGCCGGTGGCAGCGTCGATGTTCCCGATGGCTGGCAAACGAACGGTGCCGGCGTGCAACTCACCGCCACGCCGGATGCCTACTACCATTTCGCCGGTTGGTCCGGCGACACGGCGGGCGACACCAACAACGCCCAAATGACGTTGCCCATGACCGGTGCACGTTCGGTGGCCGCAAGCTTCGCACCCAATCTAACCGCGGAGACCGGAACGCCGGAATGGTGGTTGGCGCAATATGGGCTCACCAACTTTGGGCCGGATTCCTTGGCGGATGCGGATGGAGACGGGCTGTCGAGCTGGCAGGAATATGTCGCCGGCACGAATCCGACCAATCCGTTATCTGTATTCGAGATAACCAGCGAAAGCGTGGGAGCCCAAGGTGCCATCATCCGCTGGTCGAGCGTGTCGAACCGCTTCTATAGTCTTTTCCGTTCCACCAATCTGTCGGGAATCTTCGCCATTGTACCGGGCGCGGGCGATTTGCCTGCCACCCCGCCAGAAAACATCTATACCAATCCTGCGGACAACGGGGCATCGGCCTTCTACAGGGTCAGCGTACATGAATAGGCTCCGGTTGAATCCGTTCCGACATGGAGAGGAAGCGATGCCCGGCCTGACCTTGGGAACTTTAAATTGCAGGGAGATGGTAGCATGAGACACTATGCAGGTATGCGGGTCGTAGAGAGAATGGTGATGCTGTGTTTGCTGGCGGCTGGTCCGGCCTTCGCGCTGGATGTCGTGGTCACGGCTCCTCCCTACAACGCCGTGCCCGACGATGGTCTCGACGACCGTGCGGCGTTTGCCGGCGCACTGAATGCCATTGTAGTTGCCGGCGGAGGAACCCTGACCGTGCCGTGCGGGAATTACCATTTCACCGATCGCATCACCGTCGACCTCGCCGCCACTGCGGTGACCATGCGCGGCGACGGGACGGGCGTCTCCATCATTCATTGCGCCAACACGAACGGGCTATTCTGGTTCAACAACACGAGCAATGGCAATCAACTGACCATCACGGGGATAACCTTCACGGCGGACCAGACCGGCGGAACAGCCGTCCAAGTCAGCAATCCGTCGCTGTCCTCGGCCCCGATATGCAATCTGAAGATGGATATCTTCAACTTTATGGCGCTGACAACCAACAGCTACTTCACCCATCACATCCTGGCCACCAATCTTCAGCAGCCGCAATTCATCAACTTCTTTATCGATAATGGCATACGGGGACCATCTATCGATGGCATCAACATCGACGGGGTCAATTCACCCACCTTCGACCATGGGTACACCCGCAGCGTCGGCATTGGAATTTACCTGACCAACGCCATGGGCAATGTATTCGATCAGCGGGTTTATCAGGTGAACGTGAATACCGGCCTGTGGGTTTGTGCAAGCTCCAGCACAAATTGCACCGTGACCATGAAAAATTGCCATACCAACCCGCAATGGGAGGCGGTTCATATCATCGGTGCAAGCCAAGTGGACCTGTTCGAAGGGATGGCGTACATTTCCCAAGTGAACCAACCCTATACGGACTATACGCTGGAAAATTGCACGAACGTGTCGGTCCAGGGTTGCAACTTCCATCAGGTTTTTTTCGGTGACTCCTCTTGGCGGACGATGATCCATCTGAAGGGTGCCACCACCGGCGTGTTGATCAAGAATGTCATCTTCGACGGGGCGGGCGCCACCAATTCCGCAACGGCGATCCGGCAGGATCCCGGTGTGACGGGCGTTACAAACGTGATGAATATCATCAAGCCTAATTTCAATTTCTGATTGCAGCGGTTCGGGCGCGGTGGAGTTTCGATTATGATGAAAGCCATACGATACAAAGGGTTCGGCGGAATGCGGAAGGGCGTTGTCCTGTTTGCTTTTGCTGGCTTGAACTACAGCTGCCCGGCCATGTTGCGCATCGACATAACCGCGCCTCCCTACAACGCGGTACCCAACGACGGGCTGGACGACAGCCCGGCGTTCCAAGCCGCGATCGATGCCATGCTGGCCTCGACGCCCCGCGGCGGATACCTGTACGTGCCCGACGGCGACTATCATTTCGATTCGCAGGTCTACGCCTATATCACAGGCAAGGATGCCGAAGGTTTGACGATCCAGGGACAATCCACGGCCGGAACCCGGCTGATCTGCAACAATACAAACGGAGTCATCTGGCTCAACCACTTTATGCGGTTTGAAGACGACACGGTCCGTGACCTGACCTTCGTTGCGAACCGCGCCGGCGCAGGGACGGCGCTCAGAATCAACTCCACCCCGGGCGGGCAGCAGAGCAAAAAAGTCGTGACCCTGCTCAATCTTGCCGTGACCTATGCCGCCGGGTCGTCGAATTATTTCAATACCGGCCTCGCTGTCCGGGGCGTGCAGCGCCCGATCATCAAAAACTGTTCGGTTGCCGCACCCACGACGGATGTCGACATGAGCGACACCTCGCCGAATTTCCTGCCGGACTTCGGCATTGTTGTCGGCGATTGCTACAGCCCGGAAGTCCAGAATTGTTCGGTTCCCGGAGCCTACACCGCCTACAGCATGGTGATGTCCGGCACCAGCGACCAGGAAGACGACGGATTCTTCAATTGCACGGCCAACTACTGCGGGATCGGAATGGTATACCACATCCCAAACAACTCCCGGGCCGGTTTCCAATG
>JAIPJC010000135.1 GCA_021734345.1 Kiritimatiellales bacterium
GGTTCGGCGATGCGCAGCAGGTTCATCTGCTGGTCCAGGTCGTAGCCGTTGCGCACCGTCACGTTGCTGCCGCCCTGCTCGAGGTATTTCGTCACGGAGGAGTGCCTGCGTGTGGGCGCATAGGCGTAGTCCGTGGCGCGCCCGGCGCGGTCGATGGCGCGCATCAGGTAGCCAAGGGCGTTGTAGGCGTAGGAGTTCGTCAGCCCGTCGGCAAACACCGCCTGCACCACCCGCCCCTTGGCGTCGCGAACGTATTGCGTGGCGCGCCCTGTCGGCACACCGTTTTCCGAGAGCATTTCCGCACCGGTCGCGAACCCGAGGGCGTTGTAGGTGTTGGTGATCGACGGGCCGGCCTGCGGCGCAATGGATACCCTATTGCCCATGTCGTCGTATCCGAACGCCACCACATGCCCGTTGGCGTTGGTGAGCGCCCGGAGCAGGCCGTTCGTGGTGTAGCCCAGATGGGTATCGTAGCTGTTTGTCGCGGAATGGAAGGACTTCACGATCCAGGGGGAGCCGTTCACGTAGGCGATTTCCATGCGCAGGTCATCCGCATCTTCGATGGCCAAGGGAAGTTGCCAGACGGAATCGTATTCCAGCGAAAGCAACGGCACGGGGTTGGTCGAGCCATAGGCGACCGAAAGGTTGGTCATGTTGTGCGAATCGTCGTACTGCATCCATCGTGACCACGTCGCCCCGGCACCGTTGTCGAACAGGGTCTCTTCGGTCTTGTCCATGCCGTCCCCGTCATAGGCATAGCGGACGCCGCGCTGGTAGGCATCCCCGACCGTTTCCCCCGGACCATGCCTGGCCGCCAGCAGCCCGCGCTCATCGCGGGAATAGCGGTAGACCTGCTCCAGTCCGCGCATGTGGTAGGTCACGTCCGTCATGTCGGTGCTGGTGTAGGCCACGTCGTGTTCGTAGTACCCGTCCACCGCGAGATGGGTGCCTTTGCCGTTGAGGTGTCCGCCGACGCCGGTTTCGTAGCCGAAGGCGTATTCGAAGCCCGCGCCGTTGACCTTGTTCGTCAGGTAGCCGTCGGCATATTGGTAGGAGGAGGTATGGCTGTTCGCCCCGACCTGCTCGACCACCTGCGTGAACTGGCCGTCCGCGTTGTAGGCGAACGCCAGCGACTCGCCGCCCAATACGCCAATGGACGCAACCCGCCACTCCCCCGCCGCGGCCTCCCACTGGTTGCTGAACACCAGCTGCCGCCCGTTCGAGTGCGTGGCGGCCTCCAGGCAGCCATTGGTTCCGTATGAACATTCCACCCAGTTGCCCCACGCATCCTGGATCGTGGCCAGCCGTCCGGCGGAACCGAAGCGGTAGGTTTTTCCGCCGGGCAACGATAGCTCGTGCCCGCCGCCGGACGCAGCGAGGTTCCACTTGCTTCCTCTGGGCGGTTGGTACAGCCCGTTCGTACCCTGCGTGAAAACAAACCGGTTTCCGGCGCCGGTGCAGAGGGTTGCGTCGTTCGTCTGGACATCAAGCGTCCATTCGCAGCTGTGCCGCCAGCCTTGCCCCAGGATGCCCGCCGGCCCGTTGGCGATGCTCTGGTACTTCAGATCCAGCTCCAGCGGAAGACCCGGGCACGGCACATAGAGCCGGTTTTCCGTGAAATAGTTGTTGCCGCTCGCCGTGTCGATCGGCTCGGTGGTGCTGCCGTCCGAACCCTCCTCTTCGTCCTCGCCCCCTTCGTCCACCCAAACCGGAATGGTATAGGTCTCCTCATGGGTTTCCAGATGCTCCCCGACCCACACCCAGTTCGTGCCGTTAAACTCGTAGTCGTCCACCCACTCCTCAACGATAACGGTATACTCTTGATCCACCCAATACGCCATCAGCGGCAAGGGAGCCAGCATGTTGGACACCAGGGCGAGGCTGAGGACCATGCTGATTCCAGCCACGCCGCGCTTCTTTCCAAATAATTTCAGGGTTCTCATGTCCAAAATCCTTTCCGCCTAGGGGTTAAACACCTGTCCGTTGGTTGGCCAGACGATAAAGACAACCGGAGGCGCCGCATCGTCGTTCAGCGGGTCGGTCGGCGGCATGCCCAGCAGCTCGTTTCCATCGCCGAGCCCGTCGCCATCCGTATCGAAAAGGGACGGATCGGTGTAGAGCGCCACGGACGGCGGATCGCCCAGGTTGGTTTCCATCTCCTCGCTGTTCAGCAGGCCGTCGCCATCGAAGTCGCCCGCTCCCGTCTGGCCCAGGCCGCCGAACAGCTTCGTTTCCCACCAATCGTGCAGGCCGTCCTCATCCTCATCGATCAGGTTGAAAACGTTTGTATCCGTACCGGAGATGTAGTGCTCCCGCAGATCGGAAAACCCGTCCCCGTCCGTATCGATGTCCGCATCGGAAAGAAGGTAGAACCGGAACGAGAGGTTCGACGATCCCGGGTCGATCCATGACACGTTCGCATTCCCGTAAGTGGGAATCCAACCGGCGGCGACTTCCCACGCCGGGGAATAGACAAGGTTGTCTTTCTGGAATATCTCCACATGCAGCCCGAAGGCCTCCGGGAGCGACAGGTTCAGTTGCACCAGCCCGTTCGTGTCCATCGCCATGCTGGCAACGGCTTTCGTCTCCCCTCCCGAAAGAGCCATCATCGACATCGGAGCCATGGCCAGTTCCTGCGCCGCCAGCCCGTCCTGCGCCAGCAGATAGCTTTCATGGAAGACCTCCGGGATGAGCGTGAAGCTGGACGCGATGTGGGCGGGGTCGAAGATCCAGCGGCTCCATTCGTCCAGCTCCTGGCCTTCCGCGAGATTGAACATGGCCTTCTGCCACGCATACGGGTCGTAGCCCGACTCGGCCGCAAGCCGGAGGACTTCGGTTCCATACGAGTTCAGGAAAACGGTTTCACGGGTACTCGGATCTTCATAGACGGAGACTCGGTAGAGCGGAAAGCCGTTGGCGTCCATCTCCGCATACATCTGCCGGATGAACTCCTTCGGGAACTTCTTCCAGTCCACGGGCATCACGGACCCGTACGGCTGCACCAGGACATCCTTCGAAGGCGGGCCGATGGGCAGGAACCGGTATTGCTGGTCGACGAACAAGGCTTCCAGTCCGTAGATGTCCGTCACGACATCGGCGGCGGCACCTGAAGGACAAGGCCTGATAACGACAAGACACACTGCAATGATTAGCCCAAGTTTGATTTTCATTCCATCCCCCCAATGCTGTCTTATATTGCCTTTATCGATATGATATATAGTTCGACCTTGTTCGACTCGTCAACGCTTTTGAGCACTTTTTTATATGCTACGGTTCTGGCCGCTGGGAACAATGTGATGAAAAAGACTGAACGACAAGCGTTTCGGATATCGGAAGAGGCTAAAGTAGCCCTTCAGGAGATCGCCGACCAACAACAGATTCCTTCCGGAACCATAGTCTCCGCATTGGTCGCCCAGTATGTACAGGCCGTAAAAAAGCATGGCTCTCGTTTGGTTTGGCCGCCTGAATTCAACTACTACCCTCCTACGGCCAAAACTGTTCAGGAAGAAACCGATCAATCCACCAAAACGAAGTAACGGTTTCTCCAGAAATCCTAAGCGAATTGAATACAGGCAACGTACTCCCTTCCCATGCCCCGTTTTTTTGACCTATTCTGTCCTCTTCCGCCGGAAAGGTTCGTCATATCGGCATAGAAACATTCATTGGTTTCTTCTTCCTGGCGGCGCAAGGTTTACCCCCTCTTTCCTTGCGCCGCCCTTTTTTTTTGCGCACTTCGTCGATTCCCCTTCCACATCACTTGCAATAACCGGTAGAAACAGACCGGTTTTTATTGGAAGCGCATTTTATATTGATATATCCGGATAAGCGGATATATATGTCCACCAACCTTTGATGCGGATGGATTGGCTATGACGAAAAACAACATATTCCCGGAATACACCACGGAAAGCGGCAAGCGTTTTGCGGAGCTGCTCGGCAAACAAATCCTGATGCTTGATGGCGCCATGGGCACCATGATCCAGAGGCACAAGCTCGAAGAAGCCGACTTCCGGGGCGGACGCTTTACCAACCACCCGTCCGACCTCAAGGGCAACAACGATCTGCTGGCCATCACCAAGCCGGACTTGATCGAGCAGTTGCACGTCGACTTTCTCGAAGCCGGCGCGGACATCATCGAAACCAACACCTTCAGCTCCACTGTCATCTCGCAGGCCGACTATGGCCTCGAATCGCTGGTCCGCGAACTCAACATCGCCGCCGCCAAGGTGGCGCGCCGCGCCATCGACCGGGTACTGGCCCAGGATCCGTCGCGCACGCTCTTTGTGGCCGGTTCCATCGGCCCGACCAACCGCACCGCCTCCCTGTCGCCGGACGTGAACGACCCCGGCTACCGCGCCGTCACCTTCGACGACCTTGTCGCGGCCTACTACGAGCAAGTCGATGCCCTCATGGAAGGCGGCGTCGACGTGCTGCTCCCCGAAACCACCTTCGACACGCTCAACCTCAAGGCCGCGCTATTCGCCATCGACCAATGGTTCGCAGAACACAACATCCGCGTGCCGGTCATGGTCTCCGTCACCATCACCGACAAATCCGGCCGCACGCTCTCTGGCCAGACGCCCACCGCGTTCTGGTACAGCATCGAGCACGCCCGCCCCATTTCGGTCGGCATCAACTGCGCACTTGGCGCCGCGGACATGCGCCCCTATATCGAAGAACTCGCCGAAGTCGCCCCGTGCCATGTCAGTATCTACGCCAACGCCGGCCTACCGAACGCCTTCGGCGGCTACGACGACACGCCCGAAGACATGGCGAAGATCTACGACGACTTTGCCCGCAACGGCTACGCCAACATCTACGGCGGATGCTGCGGCACCACACCCGATCACATCCGCGCCATGACCGAAGTCGTTAAGAAATATCCGCCGCGCGTTCCGCCGGCCAAGGACACCCACCCGCGCTACAGCGGCCTCGAGCCCCTGCGCATCACGCCGGAAATGAATCTCGTGATGGTCGGCGAGCGTAGCAATATTACCGGCTCGCCCAAGTTTGCAAAACTCATCCGCGAGGGCGACCTCGAAGGCGCGTTGCAAATCGCCCGCCAGCAGGTGGAAAACGGCGCCAACCTGATCGACATCAACATGGACGAAGGCCTCATCGACTCCAAAGCCATGATGGTCAAGTTCCTCAACCTCGTCGCCTCCGAACCGGACATTTCCAAAGTGCCGATCATGATCGACTCGTCGAAATGGGAGGTCATCGAAGCCGGACTGAAATGCATCCAGGGCAAGGGCATCGTCAACTCCATCAGCATGAAGGAAGGCGAAGACGTGTTCCGCGAGCACGCCCGCAAGATCCAGCGCTACGGCGCGGGCATGGTCGTGATGGCCTTCGACGAAAAGGGCCAGGCCGACACCACCGAACGCCGCGTGGCCATCTGCACCCGCGCCTATAACATTCTCGTCAACGAGCTAGGCGTCGAACCGACCAACATTATCTTCGACCCCAACGTCTTTCCGGTCGGCACCGGCATGGAGGAGCACCGCATCAACGCCACCTCCTTCTTCGAAGCCGCACGGATCATCCGCGCGACGCTGCCCGGCGTAATGGTCAGCGGTGGCCTCAGCAACGTTTCGTTTTCCTTCCGCGGCAACAACCGCGTACGCGAAGCCATCCACGCCGCCTTCCTCTACCACGGCATCGAAGCCGGTCTCAACATGGCCATCGTCAACCCCGGCATGCTCGAAGTCTACGACGAGGTCGATCCCGCCCTTTTGAAGGCCGTCGAGGATGTGGTGCTCAACCGCGATGCCGATGCCACCGAACGGTTGATCGACTTTGCCGAAGCCATCAAGGCCGAGGGCGACGGACCCAAGAAGGCCGCGGAAGTGCAGGCTTGGCGCGAGGCGACCGTCGAGGAACGCCTGTCGCACGCGCTGGTGAAAGGCATCGTCGACCACATCGACGCCGATGTTGAGGAAGCACGGCTGAAGTATGGCCGCCCCATTCTCGTGATCGAGGGGCCGCTGATGGCCGGCATGGATATCGTCGGCGACCTGTTTGGCTCCGGAAAAATGTTCCTGCCGCAGGTGGTGAAGAGCGCGCGTGTAATGAAGAAGGCGGTCGCCTATCTCCTGCCGTTCATGGATGCCGAAAAGGACGGTATCGAATCGTCCAGTGCCGGAAAAATCCTTATGGCAACGGTCAAGGGCGACGTCCACGACATCGGCAAGAACATCGTCGGCGTAGTGCTCGCCTGCAACAACTATGAAGTGAAGGACATCGGCGTGATGGTTCCGTGGGAAACGATCCTCAAGGAAGCCAAGGAATGGGGCGCGGACATCATCGGGCTGTCCGGCCTGATCACACCGTCGCTCGACGAAATGGTGCACGTCGCCAAGGAGATGCAGCGCGAAGGGCTGAAGATTCCGCTGCTCATCGGCGGTGCAACCACCAGCAAGAAGCACACGGCAGTAAAAATTGAGCCGGAATACCCTGCCCCGGTCGTCCACGTGCTCGACGCCTCGCGCGCCGTTTCGGTGGTGCAGTCGCTATTGAGCCAGGACATCGCCTATCGCCGCGCACTCAAGATTGAATACAAGGCCATCCGCGAAAGCCATGCCGCAGCGCAGGAAGCCCGCGAATTTCTTCCACTCGGGCAGGCGCGCGCAAACGCGTTCCAGACCGACTGGAAAACCTACGAGCCGCCTAAACCCTCGTTCACCGGGATTCAGGTCATCACGAACGTCCGCGCCGAAGACCTAATTCCCTTCATCGACTGGGGTCCCTTCTTCTGGACGTGGGAGCTGCCGGGCAAGTATCCCGCCATTCTCGAAAACGGAGGGGAGATCGGCGAGCGCGCCCGCGAGGTATTCAACGACGCGCAAGCATTGCTCAAGAAGATCATCGACGAAAAGTTGTTCACCTTCAGCGGCGTACACGGCTTCTTCCCGGCCAACCGCGTCGGCGACGACATCGAAATCTATACCGATGAAACGCGCACCGAAGTGAAAACCGTTCTGCACAACCTCCGCCAGCAGATGGTCAAGAAGGACGACACCCCCAACCGTTGCTTGGCCGACTTCGTTGCGCCGAAGGATTCCGGCGTCGCGGATTATATCGGTGCGTTTGCCGTAACCTCGGGATCGCGGGTCGGCGAACTCGCGCAGAAATACCGGGAAGACAATGACGACTACAGCTGCATCCTCGTACAGTCGCTCGGCGACCGCCTCGCCGAAGCCTTTGCCGAATACATCCACAAGAAAGCCCGCGACGACTGGGGCTTCGGGAAGGTGGAAGACCTGACGTTCGAGGAATTCATCCGCGAAAACTATCGTGGCATCCGCCCGGCTCCCGGCTATCCCGCCTGCCCCGACCACACCGAAAAACGGACAATCTTCAACCTGCTGGAAGCCACGGAAAACACCGGCATCGAGCTGACCGAAAGCATGGCGATGAATCCGCCGAGCTCCGTTTCCGGCCTCATCTTCTCGCACCCCGACTCGCGCTACTTCCCCATCGGACGCCTCGACCACGATCAGGTTGAAGACTACGCCGCCCGCAAAGGATGGACCGTCGAACAGGTGGAGAAATGGCTCTCGCCCATATTAGGATACAACGCATGAAAAACATACTCGAACGCATTTCAGAACACCCGCTGATCTTCGACGGGGCGATGGGTACGATGATCTACTCGAAGGGCGTGTTCATCAACACGTGCTACGAGCATCTGTGCATCACCAACCCCAAGCTGGTGGTGGGCATCCATCAGGAATATGCCGACGCCGGGGCGGATGTGATCGAAACGAACTCCTATGGTGCCAACCGCATCAAACTTCAAAGCCACGGTTTGGCCGACCAACTGGAGGCGATCAACCGCGCCGCCGTTCGACTGGCCCGCGCGGCGGCCGGAGAGGATGCGTTTGTTGCCGGATCGGTCGGCCCCATCCTCAAGGCCGGGCAGGTCTATCTCCACAACCAGTCCGACGAATGGGCGGAAGTCTACCGCGAACAAATGACGGTGTTGGCCGACGCGGGCATCGACTTTTTCATGCTCGAAACTTTCTCGCATATCGAAGAGGCACAGCTGGCCGCCAAGATCGCCAAGAGCTTCGGACTCCCGGTATTCGTCTCCATGACGGTCGGCGTCAACGGCGAAACGCAAAAGGGGCGTAAGATCGAACAGATTGTCCAGACGTTGGACAACGACGCCAACGTCGACGGCATCGGCGTCAACTGCGGCGTCGGCCCGGCGGCGGCCTACAGCAACGCCGAGCGCGCCCTGCCGCATACCACCAAACCCTTCACCGTCATGGCCAACGCGGGGGTCCCACAGGAGGTCGATGGGCGGCTCATCTACATGTCCACTCCCGAATATTTCACCGAATACGCCAAAACCATGATCCAGCTCGGCGTACGCGGCGTCGGCGGATGCTGCGGCACCACACCGGATCATATCCGCATGATGGCCAAGAGCGTCAAGTCGCTCACTGGCGTGAAGAAGCACGTCGCCATCGCCAGCCATACGCAGCAGGCCGCGCCGAAAGTCGACGTGGTTCCGATGGCGGAAAAATGCTCGTTCGCCGCCAAGCTTGCACGCGGCGAAAAGGTGACGAGCGTGGAGATCACCCCGCCTCGCTCGATCGACCTCAAGCCGATGCTCGCACAGTGCCGCCAGTGCAAGGATGCCGGCATCGACGCGATCAATATTCCCGATGGGCCGCGCGCGAGCGCGCGCATTTCGCCGATGGTCGCCGCGCTTTTTGTCGAGCGCGAAGTCGGCATCGAAACCGTGCTGCACTATTGCTGCCGCGACCGCAATCTGATCGGCATGCAGTCCGACCTGCTCGGTGGCTATGCCGGCGGCCTGCGCAACTATCTCATCATCACCGGCGATCCGCCGAAACTCGGCGACTATCCCAACTCGACCGCCGTTTTCGACGTCGATGCCGTCGGCCTGACCCAGGTCGTCAACAACCTCAACCACGGCGTCGACGTGGGCGGAAATCCGATCAACCCGCCGACCGGCATCCTGATCGGCGTGGGTGCCAACCCGTGCGCGGTCGAGCCGGAACGCGAGCTCCAGCACTACATGAACAAAATCCACGCCGGGGCCGAGTATGCCATC
>JAIPJC010000136.1 GCA_021734345.1 Kiritimatiellales bacterium
CACCCAACTACGCGAAGCCAGAGTTTCCTCCGCAGAAATCATAGGTCGCGCCGTTTTTGCCGCCGGGCGCATCGCGGAGCCGCGGCCCTTTGAAATGCAAGAGGCGCTGACTCTGTTTTCGTAGCGTGCAGCGTGGTGCCATGGCAAGTTTATAGGGGTTGTTCCCCTTTTTGGTTGCTTTTCCAAGGCGTGGAAATATGTTTGGGGACGCCGATTTTAAACACCCTACAACAAGGACGGTTTCTGCCATGGATATTTTCAACTCGCTACTGGTTTCGCTGCCGATCGCCGATATGGGAGGGGCGTTCTTGGATAGCTCCTTTTCCGGCAAGGCGATTGTAATCATTCTGGGTTTTGGATCCGCAGGGGCATGGACCATCATGATTACCAAAGGTTGGCAGTTAAAGCTGGCCGGCAATGCCACGGCTGCCTTCCTGGCGGCTTTCCGCACCGAGCGCAACCCGACGGCCTTGTTCACCAAGCGCGAGGAGTATCGCGGTTCGCCGCTTAATACCATCTACAAGGCCGGATGCAATGCCCTCGGCGGCGAGCTTCAGGCCCACGGGATCGATCCCGATGATCTGCTGATGGGCGATCTGACGTCGGAGTCCCACCGTCGCCTTAATCGTAGCCAGATGGAAACCTTGCGTGCGGTGGTCGACCGCAACGTGGCCGACGAAGTACTCAATCTCGAAGAGCAAATGGGGCTGTTGGCCACGGCCGTGAGTGCTGCGCCTTTCCTTGGACTGCTTGGCACGGTCTGGGGGGTGATGGAGGCGTTCAGTGGCATGGCGCAATCAGGATCGGCAGCCCTCTCTGCGGTCGCTCCGGGCATTTCCGCCGCGTTGCTCACCACGATTGTCGGCCTGCTTGTGGCCTTGCCTTCCATGATTGGCTACAACCTGCTTTCCGCCAAGATCCGTCAAATTTCGGTGCAAATGGATAACTTTTCCCAGGAATTTGTGTCGGCCATCCAGAATTCATACGTAATCGAGGGGTAGGGGCATGGCCAGAAAAACCAGCCTCGTGTCCCTCCAGCAGATCAGCGACATCAACATGACGCCGTTGATGGACTTGACGTTCATCCTGCTGATCACATTCATTATCACCTTCCCGCTGATCGAGCAGGGCATTGCGATCAATTTGCCGCAGGGCAAGGCCTCGGAAATCCAGGATGTGGTCTCGCGGTCGATCAGCCTGAGCCTCGACAAGCAGCTCTATCTCGACGACGTGCCGGTCTCGAAAGAGGAACTGGTGGCGGCGATGGCCGATGTGTCGACGGCAGAGCCGGATACGACCATCTATGTGCGCGCCGACCGCCAGCTGGCCTATGGCGAAGTGGTGGAAATCATGCGGATTCTCCACGACGCGAATATAACCCGGATGGCTTTGGTGACGGCGGCGGAAGAATGAACGAATTCCAACGAAAGATTGCCCTGCGGGTGTTTGGCGTGCATGCAGCGGTCGTCTTTTTGATGCTCGTGATTCCGGTCATGCGCGGCTGCTTCAAGCCGAAGCCGAAGGAGATCGTTACGTTCATCGAATTCGGCGCACCGGCGGAGCCGGTCAGTGTCGAAGCGGTTGCGCAAATGGCCGATCCCGAACCGGTAACGCCGCCGCCCGCCCCGGAACCCAAGCCGTCCCCGATCCCGGAACCGGTGAAGCCGAAACCCAAGCCCGTCGAGCCGCCCAAGCCGAAACCGGTGGAGAAACCGAAACCGATAGACAAACCGAAACCGGTGGAGAAACCCAAGCCCAAGCCCGTGGAACCGGAAAAGCCGAAGTGGAAGCCGGTCGATCCGAAGGATATCAAGATTGGGAAGCCGGTGAAATCCTCGCCCAAGCCGCCTTCGATTACGTCGGCGGACATCAAAAAGGCGTTCGCCGGTCTGGCCGCGTCTTCGTCCGTTTCATCGGGGAACCCCAGCCAGTTCAACAATTATTATGCACAGGTGATGAGTTTGTTCTACAACCATTGGAAGCCCCCGGCAGCGGCCTCTTCCGCGACTGGATCGGCCATTGTGCGGATTTCGATGCGATCCAACGGGCAGATTACAAAAAGGGCAAAAATCAAGGGGTCGGGCGATGCCCTTTATGATAGAACGGTCATGGAAGCAGTGAATGCGGTCAGTACCTTGCCGAAACCGCCTTCGAATTATCCGTACGACTATGTGGAAGTTGTTTTTACGTTGGAGAACTAGAATTTCTGGAGAATATGCAATGAAAAAGGCGTTTATATTGGGATGTTCCCTATGTTTTGCGGTGGCTGCCGTGGCGCAGCGCGTGGAAGTTCGGAAAAGCGGCGAAGGGACGATCGGGATCAATCTGGCCTCGTACCGCACCGGCGGCGATGCCGCCGCGCAGACGTTCCTGTCCACGCTCAAGGCGGATCTGAACCGGTCGGGCTACTTCACGGTAACCTCTTCCGGCGGGGAGCTGAACGTGGCGGGATCGTGCGTTTCGGGCGGCGGAAACATCAAGACCGACTGCCAGCTCTACAACGTCGGCACCCGCCAGCGCCTGCTGGGCAAGTCCTATAACACCACCTCCGCCGACGCGCGCGGGATGGCGCACAAGGTGGCCGACGACATTGTCTTCGCTGCCACGGGGCAGAAGGGCATGGCTTCGGGCAAGATTGCGATGGTCAGCAGCCGCACCGGACGGAAAGAGCTCTACATCTGCGATATGGATGGGCAGAACATCCGGCAGATCACGAACGACCGGAGCATTGTGGTGGGTCCGCGCTGGTCGCCGGATGGCAAGAATATCGTCTATACCTCCTACAAGCGCGGCTATCCGAACGTTTATTTGACCGGGCGGGGCAAGCCGCTTTCGAGCCATGGCGGCTTGAACGCCAGTGGAACGATCTCGCCGGACGGAAACAGCCTCGCCGTGATCCTTTCCAGGGATGGCAACCCGGAACTCTACATCAAGAGCCTGCGCACAGGTTCCCTGAAGCGGCTGACGACCACCCAGCGCGGCGTCGAGGCCAGCCCATGCTGGTCGCCAGACGGCAACCATATCGTCTATGTGTCCGATTCCAGCGGAACGCCGCAGATCTACATCATTTCCAAGGACGGCGGGAGCCCGCAACGGTTGACGAGCACCGGGGCGGAGAATGTTGCGCCGGACTGGGGCAAAAATGGCTATATTGCCTTTTGTAGCCGTATAGGCGGGCGCTATCGCATCGTAATTGCCAATCCGGTGGCCAAATCGTTGAGGGTGCTGGAGACGGATTGGGCGGACTACGAAGACCCGAGCTGGGCGCCCGATGGCCGGCATATCGTGTGTTCGCGCACGGCCCAGTACCGTTCCTCCATCTACCTCCTTGACACGTTGAAAGATTCTCCTGTAGCTTTGCTCACAGGGTCGGTGGACTGGTTCTCACCGGCTTGCTCACAATAAGGAAACGCGAGGCGGGGATATTATGATTATGAAAGCATGCAAGGTTCTATTTTTGACGTTTTTAGCCGGGTCGGTCGTACTGGTGAGCGGGTGCCGCTCCAAAAAGGCATCGGCGGAAATGTATGGCTCCGACAACATGATGGGCGGATCGATCATCGACGGCGACATTCCGTTGAATGCCGACAACATGGGACTCCCGATGGACGGCGACCGCAGCATGTTCGCGCCGGTTTATTTTGCCTACGACAGCTCGCAGGTTAATCCGGAAGAAGCCGGCAAGGTCGAGGCGGTTGCGACGTATCTGAAGAAGAACAAGAGCGGCGGGGTTATCGTCGAAGGCCACGGCGACGAGCGCGGTAGCCGCGAATACAACCTTGCACTGGGCGAGCGCCGCGCGCTGGCCGTGCGCGACTACCTCATCAATCTAGGGGTCAATCCCGCCAACATCCAAACCAAGAGCTATGGCGAAGAGCAGCCCGAAGCCATGGGGCACGACGAAGAGGCCTGGCGCCAAAACCGACGCGGCGTTTTTGCGATCTATTAATCCAGCCCCGACAGGTGCGGATAACTTCCGCACCTTTTATTTTCTATGCAGCTTTTCTTCCCTACGCTTGCGGTCCTTTCTGATTTGCTCCCCGGTGTCGTGGGCGTGATTGCGGCGGTCGCGATCTCCTTTTTGATAATCACCCTGGTCTCCAGCTACTATCGCTTCCAGCACATCGTTCAACTGGCCGAAGATACCCAACCCGAGGACATGGGGGCCACTGCCGCCGACATCCTGCGCGTCCAGCTTGCCCGCTACCTCGCCGGCTGCGCGCGCCGCGGCACGTCGTTTTCCATATCGTTGATCCGGCTCGACGAACCTTCGTTTGAAGTACGCATGGACTCCCCGTTCGTTTCCGCCATCAAACAGGCCGCCCGCTGCGACGACATCACCTGCGTCTACGACGGACAGACCGCGGCCTTGCTGACCGAAGCCGAAGCCGAGGATTCGCCCGCCATTCTCTCCCGCATTACGGCGTCGATCGTCCGGACTTTCCCGGAAGCGGGCGGATCGCTTCGCGTGGGGATCGCCTCCTATCCCGGCCATGGGCTCAGCGGCAAGGATTTGCTGGCGGCCGCCAACGAAGGCTTGGCGCAGACCGCGGCGGACAACCCCATTGTCATGCCGGAAATCGTGGATTTCGATGCGGAGGAAGAGGCCGCCGGAGCCGAACCGGTAGCGCCACCGGCAGGCCCGGCCGAGGTCGTCGTGGAAAAAAGATCCAGAAGTTGGAAGGACCGTCGCAAGAGCGCGATGCTCGACGAGCTGACCGGCGTGTTGAAGCCGTCGGCCATTTCCGCCTACATGCAGCGCCTGATGAGCGACCTGCGGCACAAAAAGAAAAAAGCCGCGCTCTTTTGCGTGGGTATCAACAATATCGACCATATCTCCCGCTTCCATGGAGACAATGCCGCCGACGATGTGCTCGTGGGCGTCAGCCGGGTTTTGCAGGGCAACCTCCGCGCGGACGACTTGATTGGCCGCCACGAAAAATACGCATTCCTCGTGCTCGCGCAGGCTTCGCTCGCAAATGCCGAGATTATCGGCAAGCGCATCAGCACACTCGTCCAGCAAGGCGAAATGGTTTCCGGATCCAAGAAGATCAAAACCACCATCACCCTCGGCGTGGCCGCCTATCCCGAGCACGGCCGCAATCTCCACCAACTCTACCAGGCGGGGCAGAAGGTACTCGACCATAGTCGCGCCAACGATATCCGGGCGTATGCGGTTTACGATCCGGAAATCCATGATACCATGCAGTCCAAGCCAATCAGGAGCATCAAGTCGTTGAAGGCCTGATCGATCAACAGGTGGAAAAACTATGAAACTAGGTGTGAACATCGACCATGTGGCAACCCTGCGCCAGGCGCGCGGAACCGTCTATCCCGATCCGCTCGACACGGCCATCCTCTGCGCCCGGGCCGGTGCCCACAGCATTACCGCGCACCTGCGCGAAGACCGCCGCCACATCCAGGACGACGACATCTTCCGCCTCAAGGAACTCCAGCCATTGCCGCTCAACCTCGAGATGGCCATCGTCGAATCCATCGTCGAAATCGCGCTCGACGTACTGCCGGCCGAGGTTTGTCTTGTTCCCGAAAAGCGCCAGGAACTCACCACCGAAGGAGGGCTTGATGTCGTTGCCCACTTTGATTCCATCAAATCAACGGTGCAGATCCTCTTGGAAAGCGGCATCGATGTAAGCCTGTTTGTCGATGCCGACGAAATGACGATTGCCGCCTGCAAAGACACCGGCGCCCGGACGATCGAATTGCATACCGGCACCTATTGCGATGCCGGACCCAACGAACGCGCCGTGCAGATGGAACAGCTCATCCGAGCCGCCGACTATGCCCACTCGCTCGGTCTCCGCGTCAATGCCGGCCACGGCATCAACCTTGAAAACCTTGGCGGCATCCTCTGCATTCCCCATCTTGACACGCTCAACATTGGCCACAGCATCATTTGCCGCGCCGTTTTCGAAGGCCTCGAAAAGGCTGTGAAGGAAATGCTCGAAGCCATGCAGGACTATGAGGGATAGGGCGTACTACGTACTGCGTATTGCTTGATCGAGCAATACGCAATACGAAATACGGAGTACGAACCATGAAACTTGTCTCTGTCAGTGAAATGCAAGAACTCGACCGGCGCACGATGGCGTCCGGCATACCCGGCGAAGAGCTGATGCTCGCCGCCGGCGAAGGCCTTGCCGATGCCATCCGCCGACTCGCCTCCAACCACCAGCTGGTCGACTCGCCCGTGCTCTTTATCGCCGGGTGCGGCAACAACGGCGGCGATGCGTTCGTTGCCGCCCGTTGCCTCCACGAAGACGAATGGCCGGTCGAATGCTGGCTGGCCGGCTCCGAAAAAAACCTCAAGGGCGATGCGCTCACCCACTTCAAGCTGATGAAAAAAGCCGGGGTTCCATTCCAGGCCTTGGAAGATTCCAGCCATTGGAACCACGTCGCCGCCTGCGGCACCGACGCCGAGATCATCGTCGACGGCCTGCTCGGACCCGGTGCCTCCGGCGAGCCGCGCGGCGTCGTGGCCGACGCCATCGGATTTATCGATGCCAACGCCGACCGTGCGCTTGTTGTCGCCATAGACGTGCCCTCCGCCATGGCGGTTCGCGCCGACCTCACCGTCGCCATGGGGCTTCCCAAGCTGGACAGCGTCGATGCCGACCATGTTGATTTCGTCGGCAACCTCGAAGTCGTCGATATCGGCATCCCCGCCGGATTGATCGACGAGGCCGTAGGCGATCCCGATCTGGAATTGATCCATCCGTCCGACTTGCGCCCGCTCTTTCCCCCCCGCCCGCGCGATGCACACAAGGGCAACTATGGCCACGTGCTCTGTATCGGTGGCTCCAAAGGCTACAGCGGCGCCATCACGATGGCCGCCCGCGCCGCTGCGCGTTCCGGCGCGGGGCTCGTCTCCGCACTCGTGCCCGAAAACATCTATCCAGCCGTGGCGCCCGCCATACCCGAAGTCATGGTGCACACCACCCATCCGGAACACGCATGGAGCGCCGTGCTGATCGGCCCCGGCATGACCCGCTCCGCCACGACCTGCGAACAGGTGCTCCACTTGTTGGCGGAGTCCCGCGTCCCGCTGGTTCTCGATGCCGATGCCATCGGCGTGCTGGCCGACCACACCGACGCCATCAAGGCCGCGCAATGCCCGGTCGTGCTCACGCCGCATCCCGGCGAGTTTGCCCGGCTCTTTGGCATGAAGGTCGATGAAGTGCAGGACGACCGCGTCGGGCTCGTCCGCATGGCCGCCGCCAGCTTGAATGCAATCGTGGTGCTCAAAGGCGCAGGCACGTTGGTCGCCGCACCCGGACGTCCGGCGGCGGTGAACATGACCGGCAACCCCGGCATGGCAACCGGCGGATCCGGCGACGTGTTGACCGGCATCATTGCGGGATTGATGGCACAGGGGGTTCCTCCCTACGAAGCGACCTGTGCCGCCGTCTGGCTCCATGGCCGCGCCGGCGATCTCGCCGCCGCCGAAAAATCGCAGGCCTCCCTCATAGCCGTCGACCTCATCGAAAAACTTCCCGAAGCCTTCCGCGACCTTTCGTGCCGTTAGCGGTGCGATTTATTCTGTAGGTGGCGTCGCCGACCCCGCCCATCAGGAAAGAACCGATACCGCGCATCCGGGGTCGCCGACCCCAGCTACAACCATCCACTACGCCTTCTTCGTCGCGAGCGGTTTCTTGCGGTTGGGGGCAACTGTTTTGCAGATGATGCATTTGGTGCCGTCGCATCCGCGTGCGGTGCAGTGCTCGCGGCCGTAGGTGATGATCTGCAAATGCAGCTTTTCCCAATCCTCCGGCGGCCATAGCTTTTTCAAGTCGGCCTCGGTCTCCACGACGTTTTTCCCGCTTGTCAGGTTCCAGCGTTGGGCGAGGCGGTGGATGTGGGTATCGACTGGGAACGCCGGAATCTTGAATGCATGGATCATCACCACGCTGGCGGTCTTGTGCCCGACGCCCGGCAGTCGTTCGAGCTCATCGAACGTGCGCGGCACTTCTCCGCCGTATTCGTTGACGAGCATTTCGGACAGCGCCTTGATGTTCTTTGCCTTGCCGTTGGCCAACCCGCAGGTCTTGATGCACTCGAGGATCTCCGCGACGGAAAGCTTCATCATCGCCTGTGGTGTCGCAGCTTTCGCGAAGAGGGCAGGGGTAACCATGTTCACGCGCTTGTCGGTACACTGCGCCGAGAGCAGCACGGCAATCAGCAACGTAAACGCATCGGTGTGGTCGAGCGGGATCGGCACCGCCGGATATAGCTCGTCCAGCTTCCAGGCAATGTATTCCGCGCGTTCCTTTTTTGTTTTCATAATCATGTTGATAGTTCGAAGAGATGAGCTGTGACGGGGAGATCCTCTGATCGCACGCTAAGTTCGCTTCAGGGGATCAGGATTCTATTTACCTGGTGTAACCAAAAGGGCGAAGCCAAAAATCAAACCCACACCAGGGATTAGTATCAACCAAGCAAGTTTTGGGTTCCATCCAATATCATTTATTCGGGGAATGAATGAAAACCACAGGCCAAAAAGGAGGGACGAAACCCACAGAAGAAGGTAAACCAAAAGTATTGAAAGACTCTGTGTCCTTTCTGCAACGCCATTTAGCAATGACAAGGGTAACGAAATCAATATAGACATTCCGATGTTGCGTAGAATGAATTCCCCCCTGCCAATATTTGAAGGAAAAATTAAACCCATCGTACCCATACGGTATCGCTTATCATCAAATCTTTTTCTTGGCATGATTTTTCGTCCTCCAAACCACGGCATCTACCGAGCCTTTTTAAAGGCTTCCACCTGACGGGATAGTAAGGGTGTGGAGGTTGAAAACAAGAAGAAATCCCAGATGGAGCAAAGACGAAACCTTCCGAATAAAGGTAGGCGGAGAATGCGGTGTTGAATGTAGACGCGTGCTTCCAGCCGCGTTGCGGCGGGGAGGTCTGTCGGCCTGGCGTGCGCAACGCGGCTGGAAGCAC
>JAIPJC010000137.1 GCA_021734345.1 Kiritimatiellales bacterium
GGTCGTCGCCGCGGATCACGTGGGTCACGTTTTGTTCGATGTCGTCGAGCACGTTGGCCAGATGGAACACCGGCGTTCCGTTGGAGCGGACAATCACGAAGTCCTGCATGTCGGCCGCCGCCTTCGACAGCGTGCCCTTGATGCCGTCCTCGAACGACACGTTGGTTCCCGGCATCTTGAAAATGATGCACTCGCCCTGCCCCGTTCCGCCCTTGTCTTCCTTGTAGGCATGCCCCTGCGACAGCAGCGTCTCCGCCGCCGCCAAATGCGCATCCATCCGCGAGCTCTGGTACAACGGCACCTCGTCGAAATCCAACTTCAGCCACTCCATCGCCGCCAGCAAGGTTTGGATCGCCTCCGGTGTCGAACGCTCGCGGTCGGTATCCTCCACCCGCAGCAGGAAATCCCCGCCGTGGTGGCGCGCAAACAACCAGTTGTAGATCGCCGCGCGCATATTGCCAATGTGCACATGGCCCGTCGGGCTCGGCGCAAAACGTGTACGTACTTTCATGGTCAAATCCCTCCGTATTGCGTACTTTGTATTACGTATTGCCCATCCAGCCGAAGGGGATTCAATACGCAATACGCAGTACGTAGCACTCCAATTATTCTATCCAAAATCATTTTCCCTAAACCCCCGTTTCCCCTATCTTCACGGGAGTTCGGAGGCTACCGCATGAGAGCGCACGATGTAAAAGAAATCCTGATCGATAAAGACGCCATCGCCCGGCGCGTCGACGAGCTCGTCGATGCCATCGCGGCGGCCAGCCCATCCGGCAACCTGGTCGTGATCGGCATCCTCAAAGGCAGCTTCATGTTCCTGGCCGACCTCCTACGCAGCTTCCACCGCCACGGCGTCCATCCGCGCATCGACTTCCTCACCCTGTCCAGCTACGGCTCCGGTACCACCTCCGCCGGGCAGGTCGAAACCATCCACGACATCCGCGAAGACATCGAAGGCGCCGACGTGCTGCTCGTCGACGACATCCTCGACACCGGCCTCACCCTCGCCTCCACCAAAAAGCTATTGCTCGAACGCGGCGCAAAAACCGTCCGCTCCTGCGTGCTGCTCGACAAAAAGGCGCACCGCTCCGTCGAATTCGAGGCCGACCATGCCGGCTTCGCCATCGCCGACCACTTCGTCGTCGGCTACGGCCTCGACTACAACAACCTCTACCGCGAACTCCCCCACATCGCCAAAGTCACCTTCCACGACTAAAGCGTAGCATGGGCATCCTGCCCATAATCCCGCACGCTGGGAAACGGGCTGGAAGCCCGTTCCACGGATCGGTTGTGGATGGGGTCGCCGACCCCGTTCCATCAGGACGGCTCGCTCCACCGCATCCGGGGTCGACGACCCCGGCTACAACGCTCCGCCCACAAAACTCGTCCCGCTTCCCTCTTTCCAAGAACCGCCAACCTCGCTATTTTCCACCTATCACACAAATTCGTGTGATAGGCAGAGCCGTTTCTGCCTAATCAACTGTTTCGAAAGAAAAAAATGATAACAATAGAAACAACATTCGCGCCCCTTGGCTTTGTCGAACTTCCCGAGGGAATCAAGAAAGTCGATATGTCCGCAGAAAGCAAACGGAACGCAGACTCAAACACGTTTGTGCAATTAGCACTCCTATTAGGTAGCGTTCCGGCGAACGTCTTAGCGATGTGGATATTTGAGAAAATTAGAAATCACACTCATAAACCAGAATTCCGGATGAAGATTAACCAAAAGGAAATTACAGATCTGACGGAGGAAGGAATTCGAAGAGTCATTGAGCAAGAGATTGATATTGAAATGAAATAATCATCGATCAAGCGTGCGGACTTTACGCGGCAATACGGACAGTTTTCATGCCCGACGTTTATGTCGCACAGGACACATGTAAGGTTGGACAAAAAAATGAGATCCCTGCGAATAACATATGTTGATAGCTGTGGTGAGATATCGGAGAGAACGATCTCTGACTTTCATCAAGAAAACCAAAACTCTATTGATGCGTTCTGCCATTTGCGAAATGAACGACGCTCACTTCGGGCAGATAGAATACTCAATGTTACAGACCCTGAAACAAATGAATCTCTCAATCCGTATGAAGTGTTTTTAAATCAGAATGATACGAATTCAATTTCATGTGCGATCTGGCGAGCTTTACCTGCAATCCGGGCATTGAAGTTTTTTACAATGTACTCCAGAGGACTTAGAAAAAGGGAAAAGGTAATTCTGTCTAAGTTTGTTGAAAAGCAACTTCCGAACAATTGTTTCTCTCAGGAAGAAATTGAAAATTGGATTCACAAACTGGATTATAGTGATTTGTATGTCCAACTAAATGGAGACACTGAGCCCTACAAAGCCATGCTGTGTAGCATTCCAGCAGATTTACTCCCATTATGTAGAGATTTTGCGTTTATCATCGCTAGCGGGAGCGGACGAAAACCGATCCCTCCCTCTTTGGAGATGAGGGTAATAAATGAATTTAGTGACACCCCAATCGTTCAGAATCCACTGGAACCTTAACAATTGTCCAACCAGCCATGTGAGATTGTTCGTCAACAGAAAACTGATTTCTAAACGCCCGCACCGCGAAATAGCCCAACATGGAAACCTCCTTCACATTCCACCCCATCGGGACGATCCGGTCGTGCTACGGCGAAAAGTTCGGGATTCCGCGGCAGGCGGGATTGGTGAAGTGTGCGACGGCGACGCTGGAGCTGCTACCGCCGTACAACACGGTCGAGGCACTGCGCGGGCTGGAGGCGTTTTCGCACCTGTGGATTGTGTTTGTATTCCATCAATCGGCGCGTGAGAACCCTCCTTCGCCTAGCTTCGGCGGGGTAAACTGGAAGGCGACGGTGCGACCGCCGCGGCTGGGCGGAAACGAGCGCGTCGGCGTATTTGCGTCGCGCTCAAACTTCCGGCCCAACCCGATCGGGCTTTCGGCGGTGGAGTTGCTGGGGATCGAGGGAACCACGCTGAAACTGGGCGGTGGCGATTTTCTAGACGGCACTCCGGTGCTGGACATCAAACCCTACATCCCCTACGCCGACTGCATCGCCGGAGCATACGGCGCGTTTGCCGACGCCGCGCCGGAACCGGTCAACCGCGTGGAGTTTTCGGACGAAGCGGAACGCGCCGTCCAGGGTCTGGAAAATGAAAATCGCCCGGCGCTGCGGCAGCTGATCTGCGACATGCTTGGCTACAACCCGCGCCCGGCCTACCAGTCCGACGATCCCGACCGCATTTTCGGCACGCGTGTTTTCGACCTCGAAGTGAAATGGAAACAGTCGGAAAAAACCGTGAACGTCGAGAGCATCGAACCCACCGGGCAATGAAACCATCGAGCCACTTCTTAACCCACGCGCACAGCCATATTTTGCATCAAATTATTTTGTGAAATCAACCAGCGGACGGTTTAAGCAAAATAATTTGATGCAGAATGTTGGCCCAGTTTCCATTCGCTCCATCGAACCCGCCGGGCAATGAAACCATCGAGCCACTTCTTAACCCATGCACACAGCCATATTTTGCATCAAATTGTTTTGCGAAATCAAACGGCG
The DNA here is from genome assembly GCA_021734345.1 of Kiritimatiellales bacterium. Classification (GTDB taxonomy): domain Bacteria; phylum Verrucomicrobiota; class Kiritimatiellia; order Kiritimatiellales; family Pontiellaceae; genus Pontiella. The sequence continues at coordinate 3,556 of JAIPJC010000137.1, forward strand.
GACGGTTTAAGTAAAATAATTTTATGCAGAATGCTGGTCCAGTTTCCATTCGCTCCATCGAACCCACCGGGCAATAGAACCATCGAGCCACTTCTTAACCCATGCACACAGCCATATTTTGCATAAAATCATTTTGCGAAATCAACCGGCGGACGGTTTAAGCAAAATAATTTGATGCAGAATGTTGGCTAGCCTTTGATCCACGCCTTGACTTCATCGGAGAGTGGGAGGATGGCCTTGATTTCGCACTCGCCGGCCGGAATCGCGACGGTGTCGCCGACCTTGTGGCCGAGCAGTGATTTGGCGAGGCGGGTTTCGCTGGAAATGATCGAAAGCGCTTCGGCCTGGTCCCACGCACCTAGGATGTAGTAGGTCTCGGACATGCCGCTGGCATAGGCGAGTTCGACGCCGGTACCCATGGCGACTTCGTCGAGCGATACGCCGTCGAAGTCGCTCGGCTTGACCTTTTCGAGGTCTTCGGCCAATTGCGCGCCTTGCGCCATGAGCAGGCCTTGGCGTTCCTTGGCATATTTGAACTCGGCGTTTTCGCGGAGGTCGCCGTAGCTGCGGGCCACTTCGATCTCCTTGGAGTTTTCGGGGATCTCGACGGTCATGATGCGTTCAAGCTGCTTCTGCTTGTCGGCATAGCTGCGGCTCGAGGTGAAGGGGGTTTCCTTCTTCGGGGCGGCGGCGATGGAGGCCTTGGACGGCAGGATGATGTCCTGGAGTTCGGGGAACTTGCGAAGAACCTTGGCGATGACCGATTTGCGGTCGAGCACGTCCCAGCCTTGGCCTTCGTTGATGCGGCGGAGGAAGTCGCGGCGCTGCTGCTCGGTCATGGCGTCCATGACATCGTGGAGCCAGGCTTCCGTCTGGAAGCGTTCGCGCAGCTGGTTTTGCGCGCGGAGCATGGCGCCGGCGCTGTTGACTTCGAGCACTTCCTGGATGCGGAAGGCGAGGTCGCCCTTGGAGATGAGGTGCCACTTTTCGATCAACTCGGTCGAGCGCTGGCACCAGAGCAGCATCGGCGCACTGGCGGTACGCTTGCCGACGGCGGTTTCCATGAGGGCACGCACGGCGTCTTCCGCGCCATTGGCGAGCAAGGACGACATGACTTCGTTGAGCACCGGATGGCTGACGACCGGGATGACTTCGCTGAGGGTGGCGACGACGGCTTCCTTGTCGTTTTCGATCAGGATGCTCAGCAGGGTTTGCAGCTGGCGCGAGTGGAGGCGGTCGAGCGTCGTGACGAGGTCGCCGTCGATCAGATCGTGGATGAGCTTCGCCGTATCCAGCCCGGCCGGTTCAATGCCGAACATGCGGGCATAGATGAATCCTTCGGCTTTCCATTCGGGACGGCCGGACGGCGCACCCTTGATGATGAAGGCGAGGCGATTGGCCAGCGTCTTCTTGGAGAAGTCGGATGTGAAGTCGATCTTCTTTTCGAGGATCTCCTTGAAGCGGTCGAACAGGCCTTCGATGTCGTTGTCCTGCGCGATGAACTTGAACCATTCGTCGTCGTACGCCATCGCCTTCTTGTGGAGGACAATGTTTTCAGAGCGCTTCTTGGGGACCTCGACCGAGGCATCGTTCTTGAGCTCGGCGCGGGCGGCATCCCAGAACCTTTTCCAGCCAGCCTCGGGAATGATGGAGGGCGAGAGTGTTTCCTGCAGGCGCATGACGGGCATGTTGCCGTAGCTGCGCAGGGTTGCGCGCACGACTTCGGCCGGGTTCTCCTTGAGGAGCCGCGCGAGTTCGGCGGGGTTCTTGTGCTTGATGGCGAGAAGGTGGTCGTCGTTCAGGATTTCCAGCGAGGTGGCGGCATAGCTGAAGGCCATTTCGTGGTCGCCCTTGCCCTCGAAGTCGATTTCGAGCTGCTGGTAGAAATAGTCGATGTTTTCGATGATGCCGAAACCCCAGGTGGCGTTGTGGCAGAGCATGCCGGTCTTGAGCGACCGCAGCAGGCGCAGGCGGTTGAAGTTTTCCGCGACGGAGCCCGTTCCGCCAAAGCCGGCGGGTTCGACCAGCTTGAGCGCATTGCGATCCTTGGAGAGCAGTTTTTCGACGGCACCCTGTGCGTCCTGAATCGAGCCGCGAACACCGGCCATCCATGCGAGCACCAGCAAGGCGTCATCGATGGCATCGGCTTCCGCAAACTTCTGGAAGAGCGTCTGAGCCCAGCCATCGGCATCGGAAGCGCGTTCGGCTTTGGCCAGCTTGGTGAACACTAAAATCAGTTCGGGCACATCGATCTCGGACGATTTCAGCTGCCCGAGGAACCACTCTTCGTTAATCGCGTTCAAATCCATTGCTCTCATCTCCTTGAATAAGCGCGACAACATAGCGGTTTTTCCAGGGACTGGAAAATGTTTTTGGTGTTTTTCGCGGAGGGCCGGTCAAGAAGAGGTTATGCGCAACCTGAAGCCGGGCATATACTTTTCGATGTAGCTGGAAAGTGCATAGATAAAGAGGATGCTGCCGGTCATTTCCAAGAGTTCCTCACAGGTCACAAAGACATAGTAAACCCACCCGGCACCTTCATGCAGAACCCAGGCCCCACCCACCATCTCGAAACCCAAGGCCCCGCCTACATAGATCGTTCCCGCCATTACCATCCTTTTGCGGGTTTCCGGGGGCAATCCAAATAGAAACCTCCAATAGACGACTCCAAATAGCACTAGAAGCAGGGAATAGGGAATCATCCATGCGAAACAGCCCAATCCCAAAGACTCCACGCAGCGGTCCACCATCCCGCCCAGGCGTTCGTGCAGGGAGGCGAATTCGTCGACGCCCAGCAAACAAAAGATGCCCGCCAGCCCCATCCATTCCAATCGCATGTTCTTTTTGGCGGTCGCGGCCGCGATACAGCCCAAAAGCATGGAACAAATCCACAGGAGCGCGGAGGAGAACAACGACGACAGGTTCTGCTCCCCATCCAGATTCAATAGCTGGACGGGCTCATCCCGGAAACCTCTGGCCATGGGGATGTAGCTTGCAACGTGCAGGATCGCCAATCCAATCATTATGGCAAACAGGATCTTTACGAATCCCTTTGGACTCAGCCGTATTTCATTCGTCATCTACCGCCCCTGACTGCATCGACTTCATGATGCACAATCTGTACCCTATCAACCGTGCTCTCTCGCAAATTTGGTTAGAATAGGGTTGGTGCGCCGATTTCGCATGCAAATATATTCAATTTTTTGCGGATTTTAGTAGAAGGGAGCCTATAGTAGCGCGCTTTCAAGGAATACCTATGGGAACACCACGTCTAGTCAGGGTCAACGAGTTGCTGAAACGCGAGATTGCGGAGGACATCCACCGCAACTTTTCGCTGTCGGATTTCGATTGCGGATCGGTCACGGTCACACGCGTCGAGTGCGCGTCGGATTTGCGCGACGCCAATGTCTTCGTCTCCATTTTCGGGCACGAGCAGGAACGCAACCGCATGATCGGCCATCTCAACCGCCACCGGCAGGAGATTGTCCGGCTGATGATCAAGCGTGTGAAGCTCAAGTACACTCCGCGCCTGCACTTCGTACTCGACGAATCCATCGAGGGCGGCGACCGCGTCCTTTCGATGCTGGCCGAGATGGAGCGCAAAAATCCCGAAGCCTTCAAGGACGACAAAAAAAACGATGAGCTGGAACAATAGTAGCCCACGCAAAAAACGCGACCCCGACCCCTTCGACGGCATCCTGCTGGTCGACAAACCGACCGAGTGGACCTCGCACGACGTAGTCGCCAAGGTCCGCAACCATTTCAAGTTCCAGAAAGTCGGCCACGGCGGCACGCTCGACCCCCTCGCCACCGGGCTGCTCGTCCTGCTGATCGGAAAGGGCACCAAGGTGTCCGACCGCATCATGGGCGGCGACAAGACCTACGAGGGAACCATCCACCTCGGCGTGACGACCAACTCGCAGGACCGCGACGGCGCAATCCTTGAAGAGAAGGACGCATCGCACATCACCCGCGAACAGGTGGAAGCCGCCGTGCTGAACTATATTGGCGATATCGAGCAGATTCCGCCGATGGTCTCGGCCATCAAGAAGGACGGCGTACCGCTTTACAAGATGGCGCGCAAGGGTCAGGAGATCGAACGCGAACCGCGCAAGATCCACATCTATAGCTTCGAAATCACCGGCTTCGAAAATCCGTTTGTGCATTTCCGCGTCAAGAGCACCAAGGGCACCTATGTCCGCACGCTGGCGCACGACATCGGAAACGACCTCGGCGTCGGAGCCAGCCTCTACAACCTGCGGCGCACCGGCTCCGGCCCGCTCGACATCGACAAGGCGCACACGATGGAGGAAATCCTCGCCTGCGACCGTGTCTCCATTGCCGAAAAAATGATCCTTTTAAGCGATATGATACAGAGTGGCTAGGCAGGATAATTTTAGGGCAGAATGATCCCCCTCACGATAGGAAACGATACGCAGTACGTAATACGTAATAGACCCACATGAAAATCATCCACGCATTGGAAGAATTCTCCAACGGCACCACGCCCGTGATCCTCGCGGCGGGATGCTTCGACGGGTTGCATATCGGCCACCGCGCCGTGATCCAGGTGGCGATCGACCGCGCGCGCGCCTGCGGCGGCGAGGCGTGGGTGTTTACGTTCGACCCCCACCCCGCCAAGGTGCTCAGCCCCGACCATGCGCCGCCGCTGATCTTCACCACCGGCCAGCAGTTGCGGCACTTGCAGGAGATGGGCGTCGACGGGTGCATCCTCCAGCCCTCCACCATGGAATTCATGAAGCAGGAACGCACCACCTTCTTCGACAATCTCTGCAACTTCATTCCCGAGCTGGCCGGGATTTCCGTCGGCGAGGATTGGTCGTTCGGTAAAAACCGATCCGGCAACCCGGTGCTGCTCACTAAATTATGCGGTGACCGCCATATGTTTTTTTCCGCCCACCCTGCCGTCTGCTGGAAAGGTGAACGCGTATCGAGCACCCGCATCCGCGCGGCCATCAAGAACGGCCATTTCGACGATGTGCTCGGCATGCTCGGCCAACCGGTCGGCACGATCGGAACCGTGGTGCATGGCGAACAGATCGGCCGCAATCTCGGCTATCCCACCGCCAACATCGAACCGGAAAACGACATGCTGCCGCCGCGCGGCATCTATGCGGCCAAGCTGCGCGTCGGCCACCGGCTCCACAACGCCGCGGCCTACATCGGCCACCGCGGCACCTTCCATCAAAACGACCCGCAGGTGCTTGAGGTCCATCTCATCGACGCGAAAAACATCGATCTC
>JAIPJC010000138.1 GCA_021734345.1 Kiritimatiellales bacterium
CTCGAAACCGTCAAGCACGTCAACTATTTCGGCATGATGATCATGCAGGCTGGTGAGGCCGATGGACTGGTTTCCGGCGCGGCCCACTCCACGGCCGATACCGTGCGCCCGGCGCTCCAGATTATTAAATCCGCAAAAAAAGGCTCGATCGTATCGAGCTTTTTTATCGAGTGCGTGAATGGAACTCCGTACATCTTTGCGGATTGCGGTTTGGTTGAAAATCCCGATGCGGATCAACTGGCTCAAATTGCGGTTCAAAGTGCCCATTCAGCGATTCAGTTCAACATCCCTCCGAAAACGGCGATGTTGTCCTATTCAACCTATGGATCAGCAAAGAATCCGCTCGTAGACAAGGTGGTTGAAGCAACCGCGCTGGCCAAGCAAAAGGTGGCGATGGAATCTCCGGACAAGAATATTATAATCGATGGGGAGCTTCAGGTTGATGCTGCGATTGTCCCTTCGGTGGCCAAGAAAAAATGCCCGGACAGTCCGCTTGGCGGAGAAGCCCGCGTATTGGTTTTCCCGGATCTGAATTCGGGGAACATTGCATATAAGATCGTAGAACGCATGGCGGGAGCCGAAGCTTTTGGTCCATTGCTGCAAGGGCTCAACAAACCGGTCAACGATCTTTCCCGTGGGTGCAGTGCCGAGGATATTGTCGGCGTTGTAGCGATCAGCGTACTTCAGTCACTCTAGCATTTAGCGCTTTATAATTGGATTAATCTATCAATGAAGATTCTAGTACTCAATTCAGGCTCATCCTCGATCAAGTTCAAGCTCTACAAGGTTGATCGGGAAACCGGCTACTTTTCCGCCTTGTGCGAAGGGCAGGCCGACCGCATCGGTATTTCCGGTTCAACCATTGTTCGGCAATGCACCGGATGCGACAACAAGGATCGCCAATTCATCGATCTGCCGAACCACAAGACGGCCATCGATGCAATTCTCAAGCTTCTGCTCGAAAGCGGGAAAGGAATCCTTGAAAGCCTCGACGAACTCAGTGGGGTGGGCCACCGCGTCGTGCATGGCGGCGAAGATTTCACGGCTTCCGTATTGGTTGATCGCCAGGTCATCAAGGCCATTGAACGCAATTCAATGCTCGCACCGTTGCATAACCCGCCCAACCTGATGGGGATCAAGGCGATGCAGTTGCTACTGCCCAATGTTCCGCAAGTTGCCGTATTTGATACCGCCATCCACCAGACCATGCCGCAGAAGGCGTATCTATATGCCCTGCCGCGCATCCAATACACCAACTACAAGATTCGTAAATATGGATTCCACGGCACATCCCACGGCTATGTGGCGCAGAAGGCGGCAGAGGCGCTCGGCAAGCCGCTTGCCGACCTTAAGCTGATTACCTGCCACCTTGGGAACGGAGGCTCGCTGACGGCCTTTCTCGGCGGGAAATCGGTGGATACCTCCATGGGTTTTACACCGCTCGACGGCATCATGATGGGCACGCGCTCCGGCATGCTTGATCCCTATATTCCGCTCCATATTATGGAAACCCAGGAACTGACGCCAGCGCAGGTCAGCACCATGATGAATAAGGAGGGCGGTCTTCTCGCCATCACCGGGAAGAGCGACATGCGCGATATTGTCGAGGCGGCTGCCGCCGGCGATAAGGCGTGCAACGAGGGAATTGAAATGTTCTGCTACCGCATCCAAAAATTCATCGGAAGCTACATTGCCGCCATGAACGGGGTCGACGGCATCGTCTTTACCGCCGGCGTCGGCGAAAACAATCCGATGATCCGTAAGAAGATTCTCGAAAACTTTGGATTTATCGGGTTGAAGGTAGACGACCGGCGCAACAATGCCAACGAAACCATCATCACCACCGATGATTCAAAAGTCGCCGCGCTCAAGATCCACACCAACGAGGAACTTGTCATCGCGCTCGACACCTACAACCTGATAAAAGGAATACCCAATATCAAGCAAGCAACTCCGAATGTAGAAAGGTAATACCTTCGAAATTCCTTGTTCCTTCTCCTGCGGTTCCTATGAGCGAAGCGAAAAAGAAATCCACGGCCTACGTCTGGTTCGATGCCGAGTTTACTTCGCTCGAACTCGACCAGGCGGGTCTGCTGCAGGTTGCCGTCATCGTCACGGATGCCGCCCTGCGACGCATTGCACCGCCGGAGGCCGATCTCAATCTCTGCATCCGGTTGGGGCAGGGGGATGAGGTCAGCCCGTGGGTGGCTGAAAACCTGCCTGCGCTCGTTGCGAAATGCCGCTCCGGCGAAGCCGTTTCAATCGGGGAGGCCGACCGCCAAATCGCCGCGTTGGTGGATCGGTATTGCGGAACACCGTGCCAGGAGATGGCCGACCGTCCCGTGCTGGCCGGCAACAGCGTTCACAACGACTGGTTCCTCATGCGCAAATTCCTTCCCATGTTTGGAAGCCGCCTGCATTACCGCCTGCTCGACGTCTCCACCATCAAGATCCAGTGGCAGGATTGGGCGGAGCAGCCGCCATTCGACAAGGAAAACGTCGAACTGCTCAACCGCTATTTCCCCGAAGCCGCTCTTCCCTCCGTCAACGCCCACGACGCGCTCTTCGACATTAAGGCCTCCATCGCCGAGCTCGCTTTCTACCGCGCACACCTTGGAGTTGTTTCGGAAAAACTGTAGTTGCGATCCGTGATCGCGGATTTCAGTGCAACGAAAAGGGCAGGCTTTGCTGCCTGCCCCCTTGCTTTCCTTGCTGTGTGGAATCCTAGAACTCGTAGAGCAGGGCACCGCTGACGGTGGCGGAGTAGAACGTCGAGCTGACCTGTCCATCGAGATCCGCGCGCAACTGGAGTCCGTTCTGCCATTTGGCCACGCAACCGATGCCGAACTGGCCGACATTCTGGTCGGGCGAGCGCAGGACGAACTGGCCGGGCTGGCTGGAACCAACCAGTGTATAGCCGACGGTTTCATTGTCGCCGTTGAACTCATGCAACCAATGGGCGCGCAACTGGGTTTCCAGATCGACGGTTTTCCCGGTGGCCGGCAGGATCATGGTTGCACCAAGAATCGACTGGTAGCTCCAGCGATCGTAGGAGTCCACATTCTTCGCCACGGCATTGGCGGATTTTTCCGTATAGGCATCCTGGTTGAACTGGCTGACTTGCAGGCCGAGCAGCGGATGCAGCAGGGCTCTGGAACCGTCGGGATCCTTGAACTCCTTGCCGCCGCCGATGTAGAACGCGGTTTGGGATGCATCTACGCTGGAGGTAACATCGAAATCCGTGCCGGACTTGTTATCCATCGACGTCAGGCCATAGCTGGCAACCACGTCGCCAAACCAATCCTGCGAGCCATAGTTGGCGTAGAGGATCCCGTAGCCGGTCGTGGCATCGCTCTCGTCGTTGTTGTCGCCCTTGATGTTTGATCCGGCATATCCGCCCGCTACACCGAACAGCCAATCGCCAAAGGCCTGGTCCATGCCGATGACGGTTCCGTAGGACTGGACATCGTAGCCATCCGCATAGCCTGAATTATCGTCCTTGTCGCGGTTTCCATAGCTGCCATAGACCTTGGCCCAGCCTTGCAATCCCTGATCGGCCACATGCGGCCCGGCCACGCCCTTCGGCTTGGGGAGGGTTCCCTTCGCGGATGTGCCACGGATCGACGCGCCCCGCGCCCGTACCTGGTCGATCCCGCCAAACACATCTTGGTTGTGCATGAAGGTCGGCAACTGGTAGGCATACATCTGCTCCATCTGAAGCTTCCGTTCTTGATCACTGCCCATGCTGGAAAGGATTTCCACTTGGTTTGATGCGGCTATGTTTCCTTGCGCAGCTAACCGGTCAATTTCATTGCCGATTTGATCCAGCATACTGCCCGCGTCAAAACCACCGCCATCAGAGATCGAGCGGCGACTGAAGGTTGCGTAGATATTTTGGTTCGTTTCCCATAGATCATAACTGACTAAAAATCCGCCGGTATTCTCCAGGGCGGCGAGGTCGGCGGTTGTGGCATTCGTTACCCCATCAACGACCAAAGTGCCCGTTTCAATGATAAGATTGGTGTAGATCGCCCCGATGTCCAGTGCTGCAACCGCATCAAAGCCTATTTTTGCTCCAGCTTCGAACTCGGCGGTGTCGTCTACATAGAGGAACCCGGTGTTGGTTCCGGATGAGTCGGTATAGATATTCAGATATGCCCCGTTGGCTTGGTAGTAGTTTCCAACATCCACTACGCCGCCGGGCCTGATATTCAACCCGCTGGTTCCGGTTGTGTTTCGGTTGTGCAGCGTGTCACCGACATAGAGCAGGCCGCCATTGCCGACGGTAATGCTGTTGCTGGTACCGCCTTCATACCAGTTGCCCGCATCCATTGTTCCACCAATGGCCGCATAGGTTGCGCTGTATAGGGCAGAATTTGTGCCGTCGATCATGATGGAGTTGTTGTTGCCGCCCTCCGTGAAATCGCCGACCGATACGCTATTCACGAAGGCTTGGCCTCCATTGGTGATGATTAGTGCGTTGCCGGATGTAAGGTCGCCAACATGTAGGTTGTCGAATGGAGAGGGTGCAGACAATTCTGCATTAGGGCCGTTCAATACGAGAATCTGACCGCTCTGCAGGAAGAGCCCCCCGTATTCCTCATATTGGCCATTGACTGTTCTCATCAGCAAAACTGGGGCTTTTTCCTGCGCTTCGATGATCCCCCCGTTATTCCACTGAATGGGACCTGTGATGTTGTAGTCGGACTCAAGAACCAGCCGACCGCCTTCGGTTATATGAAGGATCGCACTTTCATCACCGATGGTACCGCCATTCTCCACAATGAATTTGCCGCCATCGACAACGAGGATTTCATTTTGTGCGTCGCTATTAATCTCATTCATATTTGCAATGTTGAAGTCTCCAATACGCACCGTCGCTCCGTTGGTAATGATCAGAAACGAATGACGTTCCTTATCGTCACTAGTAGCACTACCACTGTATGGCGCGATAGTGAGCGTTGATCCACTGAGATTGGTCCAAGTAGCTGTGTTGCCAGTCATGACAATGCCTCCGCCGTTTGTAATCGCGCCAGCGTAATTCAGATTATTGTGGGCCTCCAGAATACCTCCGAGGCTGATGTCGAGATTCGTTATTGGCGCAAAATCGAAATATACAGCCAATACACCATTATTTGAAACTACCACGCCATTGCCAGTTCCGAAAATATCGATGCCGTCACGTACATTCATTCGTGCCTGATCGGAAACCCCCAGTGTATTGCCTGTCGTTCCAGCGTTGCCGAGGACAATGTTGCCAACATCAAGCGTAGCCTGATTGGCAAGGTTGACGCTGTTTGAGCCAGTCAGAGCGCCGATGGTCAGGAGGTTGGTGCCGAAGTTCCATGTTGCGCCGGCGCCCGTGAGGGTAAAGTTCAGTCCGCCTTCCACATTGTCGAGGTGGCTGATTTCGCCACCGACTTTGAGATTGGCTCCGCTGTTGTAGTAGAAGCCGCCCATGGCCGCGTCGAAATCCGACTTCACGAACAACGTGCCCTGATCGTCGATCAGGAGCCCGTTGCCATTGTTGGTTCCAAGTACCGTGAAAGCCCCTTCAATCTGGAGTTCCCCTCCCTTGTAGATTTCAACAGTATTGCCAAAGTTGGTGTTGGAGCCAATCTGTAGCGAACCTACCTGCAGGGTGACTGGATTTGTCTCACCGTTATGGACATACTCTTCCAATACCAATCCATTGCCGGAGGTGTATTTCCCGACGTAGGTATTTCCCCACTGGAAATCATCGATCCCCACGACATAGCGCTGGTTTTCGATGAGATGATCTTCCTGCGCGAAGAGGTTTCCGGCTAGGCCGAGTATGCATACGAAACAAATAGACCAACCTGATTTCTTCCATTTATTCATGACGTTCTCCTTTTTTTGATAAACTCCCCAATATACGCAGATGCCATGCCAGATCAGCCGGGAGCGGATAATCCGTTCCAATCTTCGGGGATCTTAAAAGAGTACGGCGGACAAGGACAGCATTTAGACAGTAAAAAAAGCGAAGGTGCGATCATGTTGTAGGGGGGGGCGGCGACCCCGCTCTCCCGCGCAACCGGGATCCGATCCCGACTACACCTCAATGCCTAAAATGCGTAGATCACTTTGGCGGAGAGGTTTTGCGAGTTGAAGCCGGTGCCGAATAGTTCATCGAAGTCGAGGCGCAGCATGATGTTCTTGGGTTTGTGGCGCATGGTGTTGAAGCACGAGATTCCGAAGCCGGCACGGTAGATTTCCTCGTCCAGGGAAGGGTAGGCCAGCTGGTAGTCGTTGCTGCCGCCTGCGAGGCGGAAGGCAAGGTCGCCGGGATCGGGATTGAATTCGTGCAGCCAGTGGAAGCGGCCTTCGAATTTGAAGCCGACGGTTTCGAGCGCCATGGTGTTGAGCATGGATACGTTGAGTCCGATGCTGCTGCGGAGCGAGTCGGCGTTGAAGGAATCGAAGTTGCGCGGAACGGCGGTGGTGCTGGTTTCCGTGTAGGCGTCCTGTTCGTAGGTCGAATACTGGACGGAGGCCTCGGGGGTGAAGACCGTGCCACCTTTGGTGTCGACGAGGTCGTAGCCGCCTCCCAGATAGGCGCTCAGCACTTGGGCGTTGAAGTCGCCGTTGAGAATGAACGGATCGCTGGTCTGGCTTTCCACTTGATTGAAGCCGTAGGCGATGCCCGTGTCGAGGTAGGCGTGTTCCGCGCCATAGGTTCCGTAAAGTGATCCGTGGTAAGCATTGATGCGCTCTTCCGCGTTGTCTTGTCCGGTGATGTGGTAGTTGCCGGCGCCACCGCTAAGGCCGATCAGCAGGTTGCCGAAACTGTGGTCTGCACCGATCACGCCGCCATGCAGGGTGGCATCGTATTTCTGGTTCAGTCCGTCGGCGTCGTGGCTAAGGAATTGGCCGTAGTATTTGCCCCAGCCGCGCCAATCGTTGCCAGAGGTGGTTTCTTCGGGGCCTTTGGCGCCGGTCGGCAGTTTGAGCAGTTCGCGGAACTCCGTCCCGCGCGAGGCGGATTGCCCGACGGCCGCATTGAGGCCTTGCAGTGCCGTTTGGAACGTGTTCATGGTGGTGAAGTAGGTTTCCTCGATGGCGGCTTTGAAGGATGCTGAATTCATCGGTGATACGATGGCGGCCATGGTTCCGTCGTCGAGGGTCTGCAACTCATTGGCCAGATCTTTCGGCTGCCCGTCAGTGGCCCATGCACTTCCCCATGTTTGTGCGATGAGCTGGAAGCGCAGGGTATTGCCGCCTTCGATGGAATAGCCGTTGTATAGCGTGAGCCAGTCGGTGGTCACGGTGGTGTTTACATTCGACCCGAAAATTGCGGTGGTTGCCGGGTTGGTGACGCTACCGGCATCCACGAAGATTCCAGTGTTGGCTACCAGAACATCGATATTATTGGTTCCCGTCGCAAGTCCGACAGACGAGGCATACACCTGTATGGTCGAGTTGCTTTGAAAGGTGGCCGTATCGGCGGTGATCTGGGCGTATCCATTGGAGACAACGAAGTTCAGGCTCGAATCCGAAGCAAAAACGAGGTTGCTGGCTGCGGCGAGTTGGCCGTGAAATAGATTGAAGACGCCGTTGGATCCAAGGGTGAAGTCGCGGTCGAATTCCATGCGTCCGTCCGCTAGGGTGATTTCTTGCAGTGCGGCGTTGTTTTGGTTGTCGATGACGACGGTTCCGCCATTTTGGATGATTCCGTTGTGAACAACCAGATTGGTGCCGGCGAGGAAGTGCTGGACAGAACCGGTGGCACCATAAAATGCAAGGGAACTAAAGTCGCCGCCATAAAGCGTCACGTGGTTGGTTGTGGCGCCGCTTAGTATGCTGAAAAGGCCGTCACCAGCCACCGGCATGGCCGCGCTGCCACCCACGTTGCCGACGAAGGTTCCGTCATACACGGTTGCATTGCTATCCTTCAGATAGAAGGCGGTGTTCCCTACCTTGCCGGTAAAGCTTCCGTCGTAAATCGTGACCGTTGAAGCGTCGGTGGCCCGCAATCCCGAACCGCCATAGCCGCTGTCGCCCGCATCGCCCCCTCGGAAAATCCCGTTGCTGATGACCAGCGACGATCCCTGCACCATGAGGCCGTTCTGCCCGGCGGCGCCCGCAAATTCGGAGCCGATGATGGTGGCGGTGCTGTTCGCGATCAGTCCGCCCATGGCGGCGGAGCCGTTTGCGTTGGTCGTTTGGGTTTGATTCGGAAGGGGTGGAAAACTTCCGCCCGTGCCCGTCGTGCCGATGAAGTGGCCGCCGGTTATGGTGTTGGTTCCTCCTACGATGGCCAGAACCGCATAGTCGGAGCTTTTCAGGGTGGCGTTGCTGGCCGCAATAGAAAAGGAGTTGGCGCGGTTGGTGACGGCGATGAACCCGTTGATGGCATGACCCAGCGAGAGGTTGGTGGTCGAGCTGCTGCCGATGATCAACGAACCCGATCCGTCCGCTTTCGAAGCAATCGATCCTGCATGGGCGAGCGCCGAATAGTTGGTTCCATAGGCCGTGCCGTCCACCCAGTTGGTGACGGCTCCGGCAGGAAGGCCGGCAAGGATGCACAAAAAAAAGGTGGGCACTGCGAGGTGCTTCACCTTTAGACTGCCCTTGCCCGCCCAGTTCCGTTTTGAATGTCTATTCAGCATGGGGACCTTGGTCGGGGTTTGCGTTGTTGGGGTTATTTCTGAATCTTCTTTGGAACGAGGATGGCGTGGATAAAGCGGC
>JAIPJC010000139.1 GCA_021734345.1 Kiritimatiellales bacterium
CTGCCTTCGACTTCAAGGAAGTTCCTGGAGCGAAGTCATATCGCTTCACGGTCGCACCGGCCAAAGGTGAGGCACTCAGCTTCACCGCCGACAAGCCGTGGGCGGCTCTGTCGCCGATCTGGACCAAGGTGCCCGCCGGAAAAGAAACACTGACCGTCACGGGTCTCGACGCGCAGGGCGCACCCGTTGGCGAGCCGATGACGCGCACGTTCCACCGCGCGGCGGTGATCGGCAAGGAATACCCCGCGCCCGCCATGCCGTGGCGCGAAAGCGCACGCACGGCGTTGGATGCGCTCGTGCATTCGGCGGACCTGCGTTGCTGGTTCACCACCGGCGAGTCGGATCCAAAGGTTGACCTCTATCGCTATCCCTCGAAGATCGTGGGCGCTGCGGCCGCCGCCTTGGCTACCTATGCGGCCCAGACCCCGCCGCCCGCCGATGCCGCCGAGGCGCTGAAGGCCGCGCGCCGGGCGGCGGACTACCTGTTGGGCCTGAGCTATTCGGCGGACTCGGCGTGGGCGTTCCATCCGCCGACCTACCATCCCACCATGTATCGCGACAAGCTCAAGGGACATATGATTCCTGGTCGCTACATGACGCAGTACGGTGCGGAGACCGGCCAGTACTACCTCGATGTCCATGCCGCCACCAAGGACGCGAAATATCTCGATGCAGCCATGCGCATCGCCGAGACCTATGCCCGGATGCAACTGCCAGAGGGTAGTTGGCTGCTCTATGCCACAGCGCAAGACGGCAAGCCGGTGGAAGATAATGTACTGATTCCTACGCTTGTTGTGGAATTTCTGGATCGCCTGGGCCAGGTGTCTGGCGATCATCGTTTCGATGCCATGCGCGAAAAGGCCATTGCTTGGATTGAGCGCAACCCTTCGCGCACATGGAACTGGCAGGGGCAGTTTGAAGATGTGAAACCCCAGCCACCCTATCAGAACCTTACCCACCATGACGCTTGCACCTTCGCCATTCACCTATTCCGAACGGCCCCGCACGATCAAGCCCAACAAGCGCTTGCCTTGGATCTGTTGCGCTTTGCCGAGGATCAGTTTGTCATATGGGCGCAGCCGCCGCGTGCTTCGCCTATGAAGCATGTGGCCAAAGTCGATTCGACCGTGTGGATGCTTCCGTGTGTGCTGGAACAATACCGCTGCTATCTTCCGGTCTGCCGCAGCTCCACCAAGCTCATGCGTACCTATCTCGCGGCGTATCGCGCTACCGGGGATCGTTTGCATTTGGAGAAAGCGAAAGCCCTGGCCGCCACCTTGACCCGCACACAATCCAATAGCCAAGCGCCAGGCCGCTATCTCACATGGGTCAAGCAAGCTTCTGGAAACATGTGGTTCAACAATGAACTCGCAGCGATCCGAGCCATGAACGAACTGGCCGATGAAACAGCCAAAAAGAAGGATGAAAACCCATGACCGCATACGATAAGCGAACCATAAAAAAACTCGCACCACGCCTCGCCTTGCTGCTTTGTGGCCATTGCCTCGCTGCCGAAAGATCGTCTGTAGTCATACCGCCAACAGGCAAAGCAGTTGTAACCGACTCTAAGCTTCGCGCGCAGGCTATACAGGAGACGAGCACACCTGTGCGCCCCGGCGTGCCGGGTGAGCAGCCGTTTTGGAATGGGCAGGCAGTGCAGTTTCTGTATGCGCCTGCCTTCGACTTCAAGGAAGTTCCTGGAGCGAAGTCATATCGCTTCACGGTCGCACCGGTCAAAGGCGAGACGTTCAGTTTCACCGCCGACAAGCCGTGGGCACCGCTGTCGCCGATCTGGACCAAGGTGCCCACCGGAAAAGAAACACTGACCGTCTTAGGCCTCGACGCGCAAGGCGCACCCGTTGGCGAGCCGATGACGCGCACGTTCCATCGCGCGGCAGTGATCGGCAAGGAATATCCCGCGCCCGCCATGCCGTGGCGCGAAAGCGCGCGCACCGCGTTGGATGCGCTCGTGCATTCGGGGGACCTGCGTTGCTGGTTCACCACCGGCGAGCCGGATCCGGAGGTCTATCTTTACCGCTATCCTGCTAAGATCATAGGTGCTGCGGCCGCCGCCTTGGCGACCTATGCGTCGCAGACCCCGCCGCCCGCCGATGCCGCCGAGGCGATGAAGGCCGCGCGACGGGCTGCGGATTACCTGTTGGGCCTGAGCTATCCGGCGGACTCGGCGTGGGCGTTCCATCCGCCGACCTACCATCCCACCATGTATCGCGACAAGCTCAAGGGGCACATGGTCGCCGATCACCATATGACGCAATACGGCGCAGTGGCGGGTCAATACTACCTCGATGTCTATGCCGCCACCCAGAACGCGAAATATCTCGAAGCCGCCATGCGTATCGCCGAGACCTACGCCCGTCGGCAACTGCCGGAAGGCAGCTGGCTGTTGTTCGTCACAGCGCAAGATGGCAAGCCGGTGGAGGAAAATGTGCTCATCCCAACGCAGGTTGTTGAATTCCTGGACCGCCTAGGCCAAGTGTCTGGCGATCATCGTTTCGATGCCATGTGCGAAAAAGCCATTGCTTGGATCGAGCGCAACCCTGCGCGTACCTGGAACTGGCAGGGGCAGTTCGAAGATGTAAAACCCCAGCCACCCTACCTGAACCTCACCAAGCATGATGCTTGCACCTTCGCCATTCACCTTTTCCAAACGGCCCCGCACGATCAAGCCCAACGCACGCTTGCCTTGGACTTGCTGCGCTTTGCCGAGGATCAGTTTGTCATCTGGGCGCAACCGCCGCTCGATGTGCCGGCGAAGCCGAGTCCCGACGGCGCAGCCAATGCCAAGTCGGCCGGATGGATGTTGCCGTGCGTGTTGGAGCAGTACCGCTGCTATGCTCCGGTCTGCGCCAGTTCCGCCAAGCTCATCCGCACCTACCTCGCGGCCTATGGGGCCACCGGGGATCGCTTGCATTTGGAGAAAGCGAAAGCCCTTGCCGCAACCCTGACCCGCACGCAATCCAGCCCCCAAGCGTCTGGCCGCTATCTCACATGGGTCAAGAAGCCCTCCGGTCCCATGTGGTTCAACTGCGAACTCGCGGCAATCCGGGCCATGATCGAACTGGCCGATTGCGCAGACGCGCCGATTTCGGGAGAGGCCGGCTCGGCGGCGGCTCCGGACAAGCCCAATATCGTTTTCATCCTAGCTGACGACCTCGGCTGGGCGGACGTGAGTTTCCATGGAACGGAAATCAAGACGCCAAATATCGACAGGCTGGCCGCCGCCGGAGCCAGGCTGGAATCCTTCTACGCGCTGCCCGTCTGCACCCCTTCGCGTTCGGCCCTGATGACCGGACGCTATCCGATCCGCTACGGACGGCAGTACAACGTGCTCCGTCCCGGTTCTAAAGTCGGCCTGTCGCTCGACGAGCGCCTGCTGCCGCAGGCTTTGCAGGAAGCCGGCTATGAAACGGCCATGTGCGGCAAATGGCACCTCGGTGAATTCCAACCCGCCTATCAGCCGATGCAGCGCGGATTCGATCACCAGTATCGCCTCGCCGAACCGGATAAGCGGTTTTCCCACCTCGTGACGGCGGACAACTCGATGATACGGGACCGGACGGTTTGTTCGGACAAGGGATACCTCACGCCGCTGTTTGCCGCCGAAGCCGTCCGGATGATTGAGCAGCGCGATGCAGACAGACCGCTCTTTCTTTATGTCGCCTTCCACTCGCCGCACACCCCGGTGCTGTGTCCGCCGGAATATTCGGCTCCTTATGCGGATCTGGGCCCCTCCCGGAGCGTTTACGCCGGCATGGTCGCCCAGATGGATGAGGCCGTCGGGCAGATTGTCGCCGCGGTGGAGCGGCAGGGAATGCGCAGCAACACGCTCTTTATTTTCGGCAGTGATAACGGCGGCCTGACGACCAAGGGGGATCTTGCCAGCAACGGTCCGTTGCGCGCCGGAAAAGGTTCGCTTTATGAAGGCGGTACGCGCGTTGTCGCCTGCGTCGCGTGGGACGGCCATATTCCGGCGGGGTCGGTTGTGACCGAACCGCTGCATATGGTGGACTGGTATCCCACGCTGCTCACACTCGCGGGGGCCTCGCTTACGCAGCCGCTTCCGCTCGACGGGCGCGACGCATGGCCGACGATCACGCAGGGCAAGCCATCGCCGCACGACATGATCCTTCTCAACACCGTCGGGCGCGAAGGTGCCGTCCGGAAAGGCGACTGGAAATTCGTCCGCGATGGAAAAATTGATGACGACGAGGAAGGCGGCGTCAAGTTGACCAAGGAGGAGAAGCAGAAAAAACGGCAGGAAAGCCGCAACGCTCCCGCCACCTATGAGTTGTTCAACCTCGCGCAGGATCCTTTTGAAAAAACCAACCTTGCCGACCAGTATCCCGAAAAGGTGCGGGAACTTTGCGACCGGCTGGAGATTTTCGCCCAGGAAGCCGTTCCGCCTATAACCAAGTAGCACAGCCCGCCCGGTTTCAATGGCATCGATGCACCATGGGACGGTAGCCGTCGCGCTGGACTTCAGGCGAATTTTGTTTATGCTTGGCGCAACAACATACCGGAGGTTGCGTGTCTGATTTTTCTCAACCCAGGAAGGGGTCGCGGTTGGAACTGGCCTATTTGCACGGCGGCGAAGTGGTTTTCCAGCCGGGGGAGTCTCTTCCGTTGCGGGTGCTCGCGGACTTCGAGCTGGTTTATGTCATCGAAGGGCAAGTGACCTATGTTTCGGATGGTGTGGCCTATGCCGTTCCGCCCGGAGGGTTCATTCTTGGTCGCCCCGGTTTTTGCGAAACCTACCAGTGGGATCCGCAGATCCAGACCCGGCACGCCTTTTTCCATTTCGGAATCACCGGGTATCCGGCGGACTGGCCGGATGTGGACGACTGGCCCCGGGTGCGTTCGGCGCTCAGCCCGGTCTGCGGCGGCCTGTTTCAGCATATTCTCCAACATATCTACGAGCATGACGATTGGCCGGCCGTTCAGCCCGAACCGAAGGATTGCCGGCTGGTGGAAACCTTGATCGATACATTCATGGAGGATCATCGCATCGAAACATCTTCATTCGACCGCGAGCGTCCGGAGCCGGTCCGCCGTGCGCTGATGCTGATGCGCAATGTGGCGGAGGAAAATCCGCTGCGGACGCTGACCCTTCCGGATTTGGCGAAAGAGGCGCATGTGACGGAAAAGCACCTCTGCCGCCTGTTCACCAGCAGTCTCGGCTATTCGCCGATGCAAACCTTTGCCCTGTTGAAACTACAGCCGTCGCGACCGCTGCTGATGCGGACGAACTTGAGCATCAAGGAAATTTCCGAGCGCTGCGGCTTTGAAAACCCGCTCTACTTTTCCCGCCGTTTTTCGCAGACCTACGGATACTCGCCAACCGCCTTCCGCGAACAGTTGCGGGGCGGGAAACTAGTGCCGGGCAAAAACATCCTCCCCGTAGACTTGATGACACGAATCCGCTGGTAGGCGAATTTCGTGCATATTGTCGCAACTTGAGGCCATGGCCTGGCGTGCATGCGGTATGGTAGCTTCTAACACGATACGCTCGCTTTCGAGGTGGTTCCGGCCGGCGTGTCGCCCATAGCCGCCCTGAAAACGGGTTATAACAACAGGAGAACGATTATGAAGCGTGCTATTATTCTTTGCTTATCATTAATAGGCGGTCTTTCCGCTGCGGTTGCCGGCGAATCGATTGTGGGCAACATCCGGGTTCAGGCGTTGTCGCCGACGCTGGTACGAATTGAACAGAAGGGGCCGAAAGGGTTCGAGGATCGAAAGACGCTGACGGTGGTGGATCGTGACTGGGCGGGCATCCCGCTGGAGGTCGGCAAAAAGAATGGCAACACACTGCTGATGTCGCCGACCTATCAGATCGAAATTCCGGAGAACGCCAAGGATCTCACAGGAATCACACTGCGCGGGTCTTCGGGAGAGGCGCTTCATACGATTTCCAAGACCGATTTGAAGGCTGTTTCTCTGCCGACACCCGGCGCGATGCCTCGGGTATGGGTTCTCCCGGATATTCCCCGGCTGGTGCCGTCAGCCTGGGGTGCGACGGTGCCTCCGGCTTCTTGTGTTGCAAACAAAGAAACTTCGGGCTGGGATCTGGAAAACCAGGCGGCGGATTTGTATGTTTTTATTCCGGCGTCTGCTAATTATGCGGCTTTCCGTCAGGAGTTTCTGAAACTGACCGGCCCCGTTCCTATGCCGCCGCTTTATACGTTTGGCCTGTGGTTCAGCCGTTACTGGCCCTATTCAGAGGAAGAATCGCTGGCGCTGATAGATGAGTTCCGCTCGCGGGGGTTTCCGCTGGATGTGATGGTCTGCGATACCGACTGGCGCGTGGGCGCGTCCATCGGTTACGGGGTGAATACCAATCTGTTTCCCGACATGGCCCGCTATATTGCCAGAGCGCATGAGAAAAATGTCCGGGTTATGTACAACGATCACCCCGAACCGCAGTCGCCCGGTGCACTGGATCTGAAAGAGCTGACTTATCGCGAAAAAGGACTCAACAGTCTTCTGGATATCGGAGCCGATGTTTGGTGGTACGACAAAAACTGGAGCAAGCGTGTAAATGCGCCGGTCGGCTTGACCCCCGATTTCTGGGGCATGGTGGTTTTTTACGATATGACGCTCAAGAACCAGCCCGCCCGGCGCCCGCTGATTATGTCGAATGTGGATGGAATGTGGAACGGGACTCAGGTGACCCCGAGCCATCCGGCGGCGCATCGTTATCCGATCTGGATTCCGGGCGACACACTGGCTTTCTGGCAGGAGTTTAGAACGGGGATCGAAAACGGCGTTACCGGCGGCATTGACCGGATGATGCCTTACATCAATGAAGATGTGGGCGGTCACGTGCTGGAGGAGACGCCGGAACTGTATACCCGCTGGTTTCAATTCGGCGCCTTCTCGCCGGTGCTCCGACAGCACAGTTATCCGAAAGTGGTGCGTTATCCCTGGGCCTACGGCAATGAAGCCGAGAAGATCTGCCGTGAGTACACCCTTCTGCGCTACCGGCTGCTGCCGACCATTTACACCGCTATCCGCCGCGTGTATGACACCGGAACTCCGCTTCTGCAACGCTGTGATCTTCAGTGGCCGCAATATCCGGAAGCCGCCAGCGGTCTTCAATATCTGTTCGGCGAGGATCTGCTGATTGCGCCCCAATGTTACAGCGGGCTGGATCCGGTTCCCGCAGCGCTGCTCCGGACGCCGGAAGGGAATCAGGGATTGCGGGCTGAGTATTTTGATAACATAAAACTGGAGGGAACGCCCACGCTGGTCCGCACAGAAAAAGAGGTCGCCTATTTATTTCAACAGCGTCCGCCGCGGATTCCCAAAGACAATGTTTCGGTGCGCTGGAGCGGCATGTTCGGTCCGGTCGCTGAAACAGCCGAGTATGAATTCGGGCTGATCTCGAAAGACGGCTCCAAGCTGTGGATCGGGGATGCCGAATTAATCAGCCGGACAGAGGTGTTGAGAACCAGACACTACATCGGACTAACTACCGGACAGATAAAGTTGGAGGCGGGAAAATCTTATCCTATTAAAGTGGAATTCTCCCAGAAATCCTCCGGCGAGTGTAGCATGTCCTTTGGCCCCGTCAGCAAAATCGCCGATGCGGCCCACCACACCCGCTCGCTTTGGCTTCCGCCCGGACGCTGGCAGGACGCCTGGACCGGCGAGACTCTGGAGGGTCCGAGGACCATTACCGTTGCTTCCGATCTGGAACACATGCCGATCTATGTGCGCGAAGGCGGAATGCTCTTCACGACACCCGTACGGATGTCCTCCGGCACGCCGGTCTGGGATAAGCTCACAGTGGATGCATTTGTTCCGGAGGCTGGAAGCACCGTGCGGGAAATCTACGAAGACGATGGGGCTTCGAACGGCTACCTCAAAGAAAAGTTCAGCCGCACCCGCGTTGCCTTGAGCACGGAAAAAGGCAAAACGATCCTGCGGGTCGAACGAGCGGAAGGAGATTTTCTTCCGAAGGACTTCAAACGCGACTGGACGTTGCGGTTGCACATTCCTTTCGGAATGGCGGCAACGCAGTTCAGTGTGAACGGGAAAACCGTTAAAACCGGGGTCACCGTGCTGAAGCCGGCCGAAACACGCGTATTCCCCGTCTCCGGCGCGGCTCCCGGCATGAAGTCCGGCGACGTCGTGGAGTTTTCGGTCTCAGGTTATCCGGCGGCGAAACCGATGATGATCAGTATCAATCTCAAAAATGCTGCACAGATAACCGGGAAATAGAGGAATCGCCGATGCGATATCAGGATCGCAATCAGGAGATTATAAAACCATGAAAACAGCCACTGCCTTTCTGTCCATCTTGGTGGGAAAAGGAAATTGAGGAGAATGGAAGGATGCTGACACCGCGTGAAAGAACATTGAAATTTATCGCCGGAGAACCGGTGGATCGTATTCCGTTCCACCCGATTGTCATGCGCTGGGCGGCGCAGTACGCCGGAGTCAAATACAGCGACTTCTGCCGGGACTACCGGGCGAAATGCCCGGCCATGGTTAAAAGTGCGGAGGACTTCGGCATGGATTGGTTGACGGTGCTGTCCGATCCTTATTGCGAGGCCGAAGCCTTCGGCTTGCAGGTGGAGTATCCCGAGGACAATCTGCCGATGGATCGCGGTGGACACCTTCCCGAC
>JAIPJC010000140.1 GCA_021734345.1 Kiritimatiellales bacterium
GGCTGTCCATGCACAGAGGGAAGCTGTTTCATCGCTTGGTGCAGCAATCGGTGACATCAAGGCCGAAAACGGTCAAGGGGTTCTATACGACCAGGCCACAACATGTAGAGGTCACTTGAGTAAGTCAGCTAACCATATTATTTAAAGACCGATTGCAAGCTTCAGCGCAATGACTTGCATCAAAACCGCTGCTTTCGCCCAGCTTGCGGAACACAGGATCGGTAGGGTAGGGTTATACCCCAGTGCATCTAATGGCCCCATCGCATAAGCTCAATTTGAAGGGGAGAAACAATGAGCGAGAGGAAGAGTGTTCCGCACATGGCGGCGGACACGGAGGAGAGGTAAGATGTTCTGGACAAATGTAATGGTATTACTAGCTTATTGGGCATTGCCGAGCTGGCGCACAGCGGGAGGATTGGTTTCCCCTTATCGCCAAACAGCGAAAACAGGCGTAAATGGAAATGAACAGTTTGTTGGCGGTACAGTCTATCCGTATCTCTCCGGCAGATTGCATCTGCTGGTTTTTGGTTTTGGGAGTCGATTGAAAATGAAGGGTTTGAAGGCAATTTTAGTAGCCATGACAGGGCTTTCCGCTTGGGTTTCCGCTGCCCCGATCAGCCTTAACCCTGTAAATCCCCATTACTTCCAATTCAACGGCGAACCAACCATCCTGATCACGTCCACGGAACATTACGGGGCCGTGCTGAATCTGGACTTTGATTATATACCCTACCTGAATGAGCTTCAGGCCAGAGGATTCAATCTAACGCGCACTTCCATGGGCACCACGTGCGAATACGTCGGCTGGTTCATTACCCCAAACCCGTGGGCGCCCGCACCCGGGCGCTTCAGCAGCCCTTGGGCCCGCAGCAGTGTGCCCGGATATGCAAATGGCGGAAACAAGTTCGACCTGACCAAGTGGGACGAAGCGTATTTTGCCAGACTCAAGGATTTCGTCGCTCAGGCGGGCGCCCGCGGCATCGTGGTGGAAATATCGTTGTTCAGCCCCATGTTCGATGCCTCCATCTGGGCGCTCAACCCGATGAATATCAACAACAACATCAACGGCTTCCAATACATTTCCCCCGACGACAACGACAAACTGTTCCGGAGATATCTGTACACGCTTTCCAATCCGGACCTGCTCGCCGTGCAGGAGGCGGTCGTCCGGAAAACCATCCAAGAGCTGCAGCCCTACGACAACGTCTACTACGAAATATTCAACGAACCCTACTACGGCGCCGATCTCGATTGGCAACAATACATGATCGATGTGATCGTCGACGAAGAGAATGCCTTTCCGCACAAGCACATGATCGCCCAGAATGTTTTCAATGAAACGGGCACGATCACTGATCCGAATCCTGCCGTTTCGGTCTTCAACTTCCATTACGCCCTCCAGTCGGCAGTCGACTTAAACTACGGCCGTAACAAGGTGATCGCCAATGACGAAACCGGTTTCCACGGCAATGCAGACTACACGTACAGGCGGGAAGGCTGGGAGTTCATCATGGCCGGAGGCGGGGTCTACGACCATCTCGACGCTACGTTTACCAGCGAAACCCCGGATGGTTCTGGGGTAAACAATAACAACTGCGGAGGAGGAGCGTCGATTCGGTCGCAAATAGCTGTCATGAAATCCTTCATCGAGGGCTTCGACTTCATCCACATGGTGCCGCGGACGGATGTTGTGGAAGGCGGACGCCACGCGCTGGTGGACGAGGGCAAGGCCTACGCCATATATGTCGAAAGCAACGGTGTGTCCTCCCTCGGCGTTACCCTGCCGGCGGGCGAATACCTGGCTGAATGGGTTGACACCCTGACGGGTGCCGTCGCCAAATCCGAAACGTTCGTACATGGCGGCGGACTACGC
The DNA here is from genome assembly GCA_021734345.1 of Kiritimatiellales bacterium. Lineage (GTDB taxonomy): Bacteria > Verrucomicrobiota > Kiritimatiellia > Kiritimatiellales > Pontiellaceae > Pontiella. The sequence goes on from JAIPJC010000140.1 coordinate 1,874, forward strand.
AATCTTGCAGCTCCCAGCTATGCCGAGGATATTGCCCTCCGAATCCGTATGGTTGATGCCGACATGGATGGAATGGCGGATGCCTGGGAAATCCAATACTTCGGAGGTACTAATATTGCAGGCGGCGGTCCAGACGAGGACTGGGACAAGGATGGCCGCATCAATCTCGAAGAATTCCAAGCGGGAACCGATCCGACCGACCCTAATTCATTGCTGAAAGTAATCAGCTTTGCTCCTTCAGGAACATCCTGGGTCATAAAGTGGACCAGCGTAGCCAATAGGCACTATTCGGTTGATTGGAGTCATAGCATTGGCGATCCATGGGAGCTGGTTGCAAGTAATATTCCGGCAACCCCACCGGTCAATACCTATACTAATTTTCTTCCAAACCCTTCCAAAAGTTTCTATCGCATTCTACTGAATTAACCAAAAAGAAGCATGCCCGTCGTGCTGTTGAAAATACCGTGCCCGGATCATTGAAGCTCCCTCAAAAAATTTCCGGGGTGGCTGGGTGGGGGAACTCCGTTCATTATTTTGCTGACAACATCGGTTGCTTGTTCCGGTGTATCGATGCCGTAGCACAGGTCTATGCGGAAGCGGCGTGCTCCAGTAGCTTTTAAATCGTCGAGATTCCTAACCAATGAAAACGGCGTTTCATTCACCACCACAAACTGCCGCCCGTTTTGTTCAACACGAAATGTGCGATGCGAGCGGTCGGTAAGATCCTCTCCGGTGGTTGCGGGCCGCGTGGCGGAAATCATCAGCGGCGTATGTTGGTAAACGGGAACGATGGAGGCATCGCCCAACTGCGCAATCAGCGCATTCAGGTTCTGCGCATCATCCTCGGGCGATAGAACAAACTGCCGAATGCCCTGCTCCCTCCATTGCAACGCGGCTTGCGTATTGAGCGTATAAAGCGGCCAATCGGCGGTGATGTCCTCCTTTCCTTTCAAAAGATGGAGTCCACCTATATTCGCCGCTTCCCACTTTTGCTGATCGGGCAACGAAGCAATCAGTTCGCGGAAGGTGTCCACATCTTCGTCGCGGATAATGGTTGGCAATGCCAATCTCAATTTTTCGGGTGGCCGCGAGGCCCGGGCGGTTTCAATCTCTTCCGGTTTGGAGGGATCAATCTCGAGCACAAGCTCATCAATGCCATCAAGTTTTCCAATCAAGTGAATACTTCTAACTTTTATCGACCATAAAATCGATGGCGGTACAGAAACGCCACTAAAAATATCCAATCTGGGTAATTCCGGTCTGGACTCTTTCCAAACCGTGGAAAAATCCTCTATCAACCGGCGGCGGGCATCGTTCATAACAGAAGCCGGAACAAACATGGGTGCATTGGTTTTTTCAAAGGTAAGCTCACCCAGCATCCAATCGGTTTCTCCCAGTTTTTCGAAGCACTGCCGGACGGTTTCAACAGATTTTTCCGGTTGCCGCGCCGATTCTAACGGGCCGGGAAGGTATATTTCCGCCTGCACGGTTTTTCCGTCGCAGTCGGCCGATGCAACCAGTTTCATGCATTCAAATGATTGGAAAACATTAATATCAACCCGGCGGCGCTGACGGAACTGTCCAGGACGCGGCGCACTGAATTCATAACGCTGGCGCACAGTCTGGGAGAAGGAGCAGTAAACCGGAACACCTATCTCGAATCGGGGTGCATCGGGCGGAAGTTTGAGCGCAATCTCTGCATTCGCCGGAAGTTCAAAGCGCCGTTTGCGTTCAGGGTCGGTGGACAGCCGCATTTCATCGGCAGCGAAACCGAACGAATGGTTGCCGGTGGTTTCTACTTTTAAACCATCGTGTTTCTGCAAGGCGCGGTTGCTGTGCAGAATAAGCCACGGAGCCGTGATAGCCTTTACCGTTCCGATGAATGCACCGTGGTGGCCATCGTTGCCCACCTCTACCGGTTTGTTGTCCGGATTGTTTAGATACAGGTCCGTCGCGGGTCGCCCAAAGATGGTTTGAATGTCGGCGAGCAGTTCGATCCGTTCATCCGTGTTTAGTTTTCCGTTTATCAGCCGGTGGTAGAAGTCGGTGAAGGCGCCAACGTAGAGTGGACTCTTCATCCGTCCTTCTATTTTAAGAGAAAAAACGCCTGCGGCAAGTAGCGCATTCATATGATCCGCCGCACAAAAATCCTTCATAGAAAAGGGGAGGTTTTCTTTTTCTCCACTCGCATGGAACGGCTGGCGGCAACAGTAGGCGCAACGCCCGCGATTACCGCTACGTCCCAGCATGTGCGACGAAAATAGGCAGAGGCCGCTGTAGGAATAGCAGAGCGCACCGTGGATGAATACTTCTGTTTCGATGCCGCAGTCACGGCTTATCTTTTCAATTTCATCAATGCTTAATTCGCGCGCCAGCACCACGCGGGAGAAGCCGATCTCTGCCAGCTTTTTTGCCCCGTCCAGATTGTGTATAGCGAGTTGGGTGCTGGCATGGAGGCGGAGCTGGGGAAAATTCCTACAGATCAGACGGACTATGCCCATATCCTGAACGATTACTCCATCGGCATTCAGATCGCGGATGTTGGCGAGTACTTTAAGCGCTTCATCGAGTTCACTTTGCTGAATAAGCGTATTGAAAGCGACGTAAACGCGGCGGTCGAGGCTGTGGGCATACCCGATCAATTCGTCGAGCGCTTCAAAACTAAAGTTATCCGCTTCGGCCCGGGCGGAGAAGCGGGGCAGGCCAGCATAAACGGCATTAGCTCCGTACGCCAGAGCGGCCCATGCGGCTTCGGGTGTTCCGGAGGGAGCTAGAAGTTCTGGAAGTTTTTTGTTCAAGCGGCAGGAAGGTATCCTGCCGCCCACTGATCTTCAAGTTAACAAAATATCGGGAGATTATTAACCCACCATGGAAACAACGCTGCGTTGTTCGAAAAGCGGATTAATTATCGCTACACGAGGGAAGATACCAATTCTGAAAACTTCTCGGGAGAGAGATCGTCGAGGCTGAGACCTCTATTTTCCAATCCTTCTTCTATTTTTTTAATGAGTTGAAGGATATATTCATGGCTTTCGTCGGATCCCATAAAAACATCATAGGTATCGGACTTGGTTATGCGTATATGCCCATCTTCGGCATCAAAACCAACCCCGAGGAGGCGTACTATTTTTTTTAGGTTCCCGTCGTTCATTTTTTTAAAAGAAACCTTCTTGATCCATATGGATAATTATGAGTAATTATGCGGCCTCATTCCTGCCGAATGGTGTAACGGTAGCACTAGCGACTCTGACTCGCTTAGTCTAGGTTCGAATCCTAGTTCGGCAACCAATTTTCCCATCCTCGTCCACATTCCACATCACTAGCTGACGCGGATCGGCATGATTACGTAAAGGAACGGTACGTTGGATTTGATGACGCCTGGGCTAAGTTCATCGGATAGTTCAAGATAGATCTCGTCGCTCTCCAAATGCTTGAGCGGCGCCATCATGAAGGCCGGATTGAATGCAATCGTTATATCCTTACCGTAATACTTGACCGGCACGCTTTCCCGGGCTTCACCTACTTCCGGCGAGGATGTTAGAAGTTCGATGCGGTTTTCGGTTATCTTCAATTTTACGGAGGCCGCCTGGTCATCAAGCATAAGCGATACGCGCCGTATGGCGCTGAGCAGGGTTTCGCGATCAATAGCAATGCGTTCCTCGCATTGCGAAGGAATAACTTGCCGGTAGTTGGGGTAGGTTCCATCAATCAGTTTTGAAATAATGAAGATGTTTCCGAATTCGAAGGCTACTTGAGTGGCGGAAGTCTTGATGCTGGACTCGCCTTCTTCGCCTAGTGTTTTGATAAGTTCGTTAATGGTCTTGGTGGGCACAACAATATCAAGTTCTGCATCCTCAGGAATGTCGATTTCCTGCTCCACCAAAGCCAACCGGCGTCCATCGGTGGATACAACGGTCAGCTTGTTGTCTCGGAAGGTCATCAGGGAACCATTCAAAATCGCCCGGGATTCATCCGTAGAGGCGGCGTAGGAGGTTTTCTGAAGGATGTCCTTCAAGGTGCCCTGCTTGAGCTGATAGGAGTAGCTCTCTTCGAATTTAGGCATAGGCGGAAAATCGTCCTTCGAGAGTCCTTCGAGCTTGAAGTTGGCAGCTCCTGAATTTATTTCGGCCACATCGTTGGAGTTGACGGTAATGTCTACCTGATGGCTGGGAAGTTCGCGGCAAATGCTGAAGAAGCGCCGGGCGGGGAGGGTTGTTGCGCCGGCTTCGGAGATTTCGGCTTCGAGACTGGTTCGAACGCTGACTTCCATATCGGTGGTGGTAAGCGTCAGCTTTCCATGATCCGCTTCGAGCAACACGTTCGAAAGAATCGGCAAAGTGGTGCGTTGACCCACGATCGATTGCACTTTTTGCAGTGCTTCCAGAATGTGATCTCTCTCGATGCTGAACTTCATTAACAAGCCTCCTTAGTATTAGTATATCCTATATTGTAAATTCACTATTATTAGTGGTCTGTGCAAAACCGATCCAAATCCTACATATTCTATGTAACCCCGTCACCAGTAAAAGTTTGAAAAACCTAACAACCCTGTTGATAAACTGGCGATAAATACATCCACCTGTTGGTAAGCCGGAGTTATTGAATCCATCATCAGAAACCACACAGCTTATCCCTGTTTTATTAACAGACGTCCACAGTAGGATTTGGGAAGAGGTACTGTCAAAATAAATGAAATATTGGATTTTATCCAACATGGGGAAGTGGGTTATGCCGAGAAAAATAAAAGAGTCCCAAGCGAGAGGGTAGGGACTCTTTCTATTTAACCGCCATTGCGCAGTTCTTGTTCACCTTGTCCTTAAGGATGGCGATGGTTTGTTGCAGCGCACGGTCTTCTTTCGCTTTTTCAGCTACTTGTTCGTTGGCATAGAGGATGGTCGCGTGGTTCCGGCTGAATGCCTCTCCAATCACCGGGAACGATTGGGTGGTCATGGTGCGGGAAAGGTGCATGGCAATCTGGCGCGGCCAGGAAATATCCTTCGAACGTTTTTTTCCAAGGATGTCCGAATGGCGCAGGTCAAAATATTCAGCCACGGTGCGTTGAATGATATCAACACTAATGGAACCCTGCGATTCCTTGTCGAGCAGGTCGTGCAACAGCTCCTCAACCTTTGCAACATCCACATGCTGATTGGTTAGCGAAATATAGGTGGCCACGCGAATCAGCGCACCCTCCAGGCTCCGTATATTCGAAGAAATGCGTTCCGCGAGGTAGTTAAGCAAATCATGGTCTATATGAAGGTTAAGCAATTCGGCTTTTTTACGCAGAATAGCCGTGCGTGTTTCAACATCCGGCTTTCCAATCTCCGTAACCAGACCCCATTCGAAGCGGGAGATTAGGCGTGGCGCTAGACCGGCCATTTCGCTCGGAGTCCGATCAGAGGTAAGTACGACTTGCTTATGGCTTTCGAAAAGGGCGTTGAAGGTATGGAAGAATTCTTCCTGCAGACGCGCCTTCCCATCCAGAAACTGGATGTCATCAATCATCAGCATGTCGATTTTACGGTATTTTTTGCGAAATGCTGAAACGCTATTGTTTTGGAGGGCCTCGATATACTCGTTGGTAAAGGATTCGCACGTGATGTAGCAAAGTTTTGCGCGCGGTTTTTTGACGGCCACATGGTTGCCGATCGCCTGCATCAAATGGGTTTTACCCAGTCCGACGCCGCCATAAAGAAAGAGAGGATTGTAGGTTCGCGATGGCGAATTGGCCGCTGCCAGCCCGGCGGCGTGGGGAAACTGGTTCGAGTTGCCGACCACATAGGAATCGAAAGTATAGTTTGGATTCAAATTATGGGTGGTTTTTTTTCCGCCCAAACTGAGATTTGTGAGTGAAATGGTGTTGTGGTGTTCCGGTTCGGCCTCTTCCTTGCTGCCATTGAAGCAGTTCGAGTCGACCTCCAGCGAAATATCCATTTCCTTGCCGCTGACGACCATCACTGCTTTTCGGATCATCGGAAAATAGTTTTCTTCGAGCCAATCCTTGTAGAAGTCGTTGGCTACGGCAAGCCGCATGGTGTTGCCGGAAATATCCAGACATTGAATAACCGCAATCCAGCGATCATAAATATCACCGGATAAGATTCCCTTGAGCTGTTTGCAGGCGTCAGTCCAAATATTGTTCTTTTCGGTGCTCATTATCTAAATCGTTCCCCTTTAATAGGTCGTCCAAAGTCGTTAACAAGTTATTAACAGGCAATAGGTTCCTATTTCCATAACGCAGGTTTGTAAGCTATGAAAATGCGATTCAGTGCTCAAGGGGGAACAAAAAAAAATAGCATAAAAAATCGATTACCACTAAATATGGGTATCACGTTTCGATAAAGCACAAGATAGCGGATCGATTATTGGAGAAATATTAGCGCAAAGGTAGAGACCCAATGATCCGGCAAAGCGTAAAATCGGAACTGCAAGGAGGTTGTGCTCAAATGAAAGAGTTAACAGGGACTATTTTCCAATGGGGGTCGTGCATAAGCGACTCTAACATAAGATATTTATGCAATTTTACCGCGCCGGACCCATTTCTTTTTTTAAAAACCCCCTCAAAAAACTATCTCGTTGTCTCCAACATGGAAAAGGGGCGCGCCATCAAGCAATCGCCACCTGGAACCGAAGTATTCACATCTGGCGAATTGGGGCTAAGGCGGAAAAGCGGCGCGAAACTGGCCAGCCAAGCGATAGCCCTGATCGAAAAAGCCGGGTTGCGCCGCGTACAGGCTCCGGCGGACTTTCCGGTAGGTCT
>JAIPJC010000141.1 GCA_021734345.1 Kiritimatiellales bacterium
GGCCTCCTCTCCACTACTCCGCCTGTCCATACGGACAGGGGCATAGGTTTATTCAAAAATCCCAAACCAATTATTTTGCACCAATGGCGTCCTTGGCCGCTTTAGCAATGCGGAACTTAAGGACGGTCTTGGCAGCGATCTTGATCTGCGCGCCGGTAGCCGGGTTGCGACCCATGCGGGCTTTGCGTTTCACTTTGACCAACTTGCCCAGACCGGGAACGGTAAATCCATCCTTGGCACCTTTGTATGCCTGCGCAACGAGTGATTCCAATGCGCCTTTAGCCTGTACTTTGGTGATGCCTGCGTCGTCGGCTATCTTAGCGATGATCTGGGACTTGGTAGCTGCTTTTGCCATTCTGATTCTCCTGTTGAACTGTTTCGTTTCCTGTTACCGCCCCCGCTGATTCATATCAACAAGGGCTCCATTCACTTAAAATGCTACTTCACCGGAACATCCGTCGCAAGAGGGAAAATCGAATTGTCATGAAAATTTGAAGGTTTAAACAAAGGCGAGCAAACCCAATCCAGCCACGTGCCGGTCCCCGTGGCGGAGGAAAAAACCTAGGCCGCGGAAAAAGATAGTCCGCCACCCGCCACATCGACCGTGACGACTGAGCCTTCGGAAACCTTCCCGCCAATGATCATCCGAGACAACGGCGTCTCGAGGTGTTGCTGAATGAAACGTTTCAAGGGACGCGCGCCATAGACCGGATCATATCCCGCCTTCGCGATGTATTCCTCGGTTGCCTTGCCGATCTCCAACCGGATGCCTTGTTGCGCCAACCGGTCGCGTAAATCCTTCACCAGCAACTCGACCACGCCGGTAACCTCCGCCAGCGTCAGCGGCTTGAACAGCACTATTTCATCGATGCGGTTGAGAAATTCGGGGCGAAAGTTTGCCCGCAGCGTTTTCATCACATCATCCCTCGCCGCATCGCTGATGTGCCCTTCCGCATCAATACCTTCCAGCAAGTGCGTCGATCCTATGTTGCTCGTCATGATGACTATCGTGTTCTTAAAGCTCACCGTGCGCCCGTGCGAATCGGTCAACCGGCCGTCTTCCAAAATCTGGAGCAGGATGTTGAACACATCGTGGTGCGCCTTCTCGATCTCGTCAAGCAACACCACACAATAGGGTTTGCGCCGCACGGCCTCAGTCAGCTGGCCTCCTTCTTCATAGCCGATATAGCCCGGCGGTGCCCCGACCAAACGCGACACCGTATGCTTTTCCATGTATTCGCTCATATCGATCCGCACCATGTTGGTTTCGGAATCGAACAACTCCCACGCCAGCGTACGCGCCAGTTCGGTCTTGCCTACTCCGGTTGGCCCTAGGAACAAGAACGAACCGATCGGCCGGTTCGGGTTCTTGATTCCAGCACGTGCGCGCAACACGGCGTCGGCCACGGCCTGCACCGCCTCGTCCTGTCCGATGACCCGTTCGTGCAGTACGTCATCGAGCTTCAAAAGTTTTTCGCGCTCGCCTTCGAGCAGCTTGGTCAACGGAATACCCGCCCAGCGCGAAATGACTTCGGCGATCTCATCTTCCGTCACTTCCTCGCGCAACAATGTCCCCGCTTCGCGCTGGGCCATTTGGGCCTCGGCAGCGGCCAGCTGGTTTGCTATGTCTGGAATCGTGCCGTGGCGCAACTTGGCCAGCCGTTCCAAATCATAATCGCGCTCGGCCTTGTCGGCCTCCTGCTTGGCCAGCTCCAGACTGCCGCGCAATTCACGCACCCGTTCGATGGCACCTTTTTCGTTCTCCCATTGCGCCTTCATCGCATCGGACTCCGACCGCAATTCTGCCAGCTCCTTCTTCAACACTTCGCGCCGCTCCTGGCTGGCCTTGTCCTTTTCGTTCTTGAGCGCGGTTTCCTCGATCTCCAACCGCATAACCTTGCGGGTAATCTCGTCCAGCTCGGCCGGCATCGAGTCGATCTCCGTACGGATCGTCGCACAGGCTTCATCCATCAGGTCGATCGCCTTGTCCGGCAGGAAGCGGTCGGAGATATACCGGTCCGACAGCACGGCGGAAGCAACCAGCGCGGCATCCAGGATGCGAACGCCGTGGTGTACCTCGAAGCGCTCCTTCAGTCCGCGCAAAATCGAAATCGTATCCTCCACGCTCGGTACATCCACCAGCACCGGCTGGAAGCGGCGCTCCAACGCGGCATCCTTTTCAATATGCAACCGATGCTCATTTAGCGTCGTTGCACCGATGCAATGAAGTTCGCCACGCGCGAGCATCGGTTTGAGCATGTTCCCGGCATCGGTCGAACCTTCGGTCCGGCCCGCGCCGACGATATTATGAAGCTCGTCGATAAAGAGAATTATCCTCCCTTCGGCCGCCTTGATTTCCTGCAGCACGGCCTTGAGGCGCTCTTCAAACTCACCACGGTATTTCGCGCCCGCCATCAGCGCCGTCATGTCCAGCGCCCAGATCGATTTGTTCTTCAATCCTTCCGGCACGTCGCCGCGCACGATACGCTGCGCCAGCCCTTCCACAATCGCCGTCTTGCCGACTCCCGGCTCACCGATCAGCACCGGGTTGTTTTTAGTCTTGCGCGAGAGGATGCGGATCACCGAACGGATTTCCGCGTCGCGACCGATCACGGGATCAAGTTTGCCCGCGCGGGCCGCCTCGACCAGGTCCATGCCATATTTTTGCAGCGCCTCGTACTGCCCTTCCGGATTGTCGGAGGTCACGCGTTGGTTGCCGCGTATTTTTTCCAAGGCCTGCAATACCGCATTGCGATCCACTGAATTACCCTTGAGGATTTTATTCTCGTCTGCAAAAACCAGCAGCAGATGCTCGACCGAAACAAACTCGTCCTTCAATTTCTTCGCCTCGTCGCCGGCCTTTACTAAAAGTTGGTTGAGCCGTTGGGTGATGTAGACCTTGCCCGCTTCGGTTGCTCCCGACACGCACGGGCGGCGTTCCAGCTCCTGCTCCACCTGCGCCTTGATGACGGGAACCGATGCACCGATGTTTTCGATCAAACGTGGCACCAGTCCGCCCTCCTGATCGAGCAACGCAAGCAATAGATGTTCGCCGTCCACCTCTTGATGGCCGTAGCGCAACGCCTTCACCTGCGCCTGTTGCATCGCTTCCTGTACCTTCTGGGTTGTTTTGCTCATGTCCATTGTTAAATCCTCCTGCTGAACCGTTCGCATTTTAGCACCGGATGTGCCAATGGCGCAACCCGCGGTTTTCCAAGGGTTGGAACATTCAAAAGTCTAGAAACAGCGACAAACCGCGCACCCCATGCGCCACGTTGGCGCAACGCATTCAAAAAAAGATGTTCCAAACATTGGAACTATTGTAGAACCTCGCCATGCATTTTCTTGAACAACTCATCGGAACGCAAACCGGACTTGTACTGGCGTTTTTGGCGACGGCCGCCGTGGTGGTGCTATCAGGCATCCGCCTGAGCATTTATGGCGATGCGCTCGGCGACCGGATCGGACTGGGCAGCGGCCTTGTCGGATTGGTTTTCCTGGCGGGCGTCACGAGCCTGCCCGAACTGGTGGTTTCGCTGACGTCGGTAATCCAATGTACGGACCCGGCGCAGGGTGCCGATCTGGCCACGGGCAACATGCTTGGATCGAACGTTTTCAACCTGCTGATCCTGGCCTTCATGGCGCTGCTTTTCCCATGCAAGTTCGATCCGTCAAAAATGGAAAATCCGCATACCGCATCAACCATCTACGGCCTCATCATGCTCGGTGTGTTTGCCATCGCCTTCTCCACCGCCAATCTCGGAGGAATGCGGGTTCCCTTACTGGGATGTTCTTGGCCGGTGCTGGCGTTGCCAGTCGCGTATGGATTGTTTCTTCGACGGGAACACCGCCAGCAATGCTCCGAAGTCCAGGAGGCTCACCTACCATCAGAGCAAAAACTGGCGCACATACCGGCGTTGCATTTCTACAGCGTGCTCGGCGGACTCTGCGCGCTGATCGTCGGTGGCGGGATCGTGCTCTCCATCCTTGGCTCGCGCATGGCGCTACCGCCGGAACAAGGTGGATTCGGACTTGAAGCCAGCGTGATCGGCACCATCTTCCTGGCCATCTCCACCAGCCTGCCTGAACTGGTTATTTCCTTCGCCAGCGTCCGCATGGGTTTCCTGGACATGTCGGTTGGAAACGTGCTGGGAAGCAACATGTTCAACCTGCTGATCATCTTCGTGGCCGATGTCGCACTCCGCACCAACAGCCTTCTTCGGCAAGCCTCGGCCAAGAACTGGACGAGCGTGGGCATGATCCTGCTTCTGACCCTGCTCGCCGGCCTGCTGCTGCGCACCCGAAACCGCGCGGCAACCTTTGCCACGGCAACCACCATGATCGTTGCCTACATTGTGGCAATGGCGTTCTTGATGTAGACCTTCCGGATATTCCTATTTCGCCATCAGCTTTGCAGAACCAGCCTCCAAGCCGTCGGCCGTGGCCTTGATGCTGATCACGCCAGGCCGCAGGGAGCGGACAATCAGCTGCGCCTTGCCTTGATAGGCATTTCGGGAGTTTCCTTTGAAGGATTCGGCACACCACATGTCGGCGCTGGAAACCGCAAAGTTTTCTCCATCACCATCCACCTCGAACCGGATGGTCTGCTGCGCGTTCGGGACAACCGTTCCTTGCGCATCCACCACCAGCGCATTGATGTATCCGAGGTCGCCATCCGCGCCAATGGAATCGCGCTCCGCTTGCAGTACAATCCGTTCGGCCTTCCCGGCGGTTTTCACCTCATGTTCCGCTACGATTTTCCCGCCGTTGCGGGCGACCGCCTTCAGCGTGCCCGGTTCGAACGGTACGGCCCATGTCGGCAGGTATTTTTCCACCTCGGCAAGTTTCTGGATTCCCAAGGAGCGTCCGTTCAACACGAGTTCGACCTCTTCGCAATTGCTGTAGGTATAAACCGTGACATTCGTCATGCCCTGCCAGTTCCAATGCGACCGGCGTTCATCCTTGGTCAGCTTGACCGCGTTCCAAACAATCGACTCGCTGCCAGCCGCCGCGTCCTGGACGGCAATCCGCACCATGGGTTCGTCGTTGTAGAAGCTTTTCACATAGTACGCGCCATCCTTGATAAACCCGGTCAGGTCGATAAGTCCCCGGTACCACCCGATGTTCGGCCATTCCCGACCCTCGCCGAGATAGTCCGTTCCGCCCCAATAGAACTGGCCTGCGCCATAGGCTTTGTCCCAATTGAACCAGACTTCGCCCCAGTTAAAGGTGGAAACCTCGCTGCCGTAGAAAACCATGCCCGGATGCTTCCCGTGCCAGTTTTTCCAGTGCCTTTCCAGATAGTTCGTTCCAACCACATCGGCGGCCTTCGCCATCTTCGGCGGCTCGTCGCCCTCCTCCATCTTGGGGAAAAGACCCACGCTGACGGGGCGGGTATCGTCGACCGCCACCACGCAGTCTTTGAGCGCATTGAAAATCCCGACCCCTCCGTCGCCCGGCCCGGTTCCCTCGACGTTTTTGGAACGGTTTTGCTCGGCGACTTCGTTCCCAACGCTCCACACCACAACGGAAGGATGGTTGCGGTCCCTCATGACAAACTCGGCAAGGTCGCGCGGCCAGGTATCTTTCCATTCAACCTTGTTCCCGTTTGGATCGACAAAGACATTGCCGAAGTTCCACTTGTCGTACATCTCGCCGATAACCATGAAGCCCATCTCGTCGCACATCTGCATGAAGCGTTCGGAATATGGGTTGTGGCTGGTACGAATGGCATTCACCCCCATTTTTTTCAACTCCCGCAGACGGCGTTCCACCGCGCGAGGAAAGTCAGCCGCGCCGACCGCGCCCAAATCGTGATGCAGGCACACACCCTTCATGACCACTTTTTCACCATTGAGCTTGAGGCCAAAAGCCGGATCGAACTCGACCTTGCGGATGCCAAAGGACGTTTCGATCCGGTCAATTTTTCCTTGTCCAGATTTTATCAGGCTCACGGCCTTGTAAAGAGCAGGCGATTCTGGCGACCACAAGGCCGGATTCCGAACCGTCACGACCTGCTCGACGGTCTGTTCCGACGAATTTTTAATACTGCGGTCATCGGTCGTTTCCGTAATCTTTTCACCCGTTGGTGAATAGATTTCCGTTGCAAGCACATATCCTTGGTCACGGTTTGTTTCATTTTGGATGCGGGTTTGTATTTTGACCTGTGCGGATGTCGGCGAAACTTCCGGCGTGGAGATGAAGATGCCCCATTGCGCGACATGGATCTTGTCCGAAACCTGCAGGGTGACATCGCGGTAGATGCCCGATCCGGTATACCACCGCGAATTCGGCTGGCTGCGATTGTCCACCCGTACCGCAATCATGTTGGTCTGTCCAAATTCCAACTGCGGAGTCAAATCCACCACATAGGTGCAATACCCGTAGTTGCGTCCGTCCAGATAGGTTCCGTTGCAGTAGACACTGCTGTTCATGTAGATGCCGCCAAACTTGACCGACACCTTCTTGCCCGCCCATTCCGCCGGGACAAAAAACGCCTTGCGGTAGAAGCCAAGCCCGCCCGGCAGATAGCCGCTGTTGCGGCCCGCCGGACAGCCCGCGTTGAATTCGCCTTCGATGCTCCAGTCGTGCGGCACATCGAGTTTGCGCCAAGCGGAATCATCATAGCCCGGGTCGGTCGCCTTTGAAAAGTCGACTAAGGATTTCGGCGCATCCAGAAGCTGTTTCGCCCTTGCAACATCGGCGGCATTCAGCAATTCAAGTTCGCCAATCCAGCAGCTTTTCGGATTCTCCCCATTTAAAATCCGTAGCCGGAATTTATGGGCGGTCTGAGGCGGAAACGTGATGATCTGTTTTTGATCAGCCAAAAAGGTTCCCTTCGAAACCGGCGCACTAAAGTTCGATTGCTGCGGAATCGCAATCTCGCGGATAGAGGCCCAAATTTTTGGCGGCAGCCCGGTGATCGTGACCTTCACATACCGAGCTTTCGCCTCGAACACATCGCTCGTTTTCAACTGTGCTTCGCTTGCGTTCTGCTGGTCAATCACCTGAATCCACTCCGATCGATCAACCGATGTTTCAATCCGATACTGGTACGCCGCATCCTTTTCCCAGGTAATGTTAAGACCGGAAACGTGCATGACGGCTCCGAGATCAAGCATCAGCCACTCATCCGGCTTCCCGCCCCTTGCACACCAGCGAGTCTCCGGGTTGCCGTCGAGTACACGGCCCGCAGGATGGTCCAGCCCCTTCTCTTCCGAAGAGGCCGTTGCGGTTATGTTGAGATCCGGCAAGGCATCGTCGCCGACATACAGCTCATAGTCGAGAGGTGCGTTACCGAAGAAATGGAGGCGCATCCCGCTAAACGACTCCGCCCGCCCCATGTCGACATCGATATTGGCCGGATAGTTGAAATCGGGATCCGAGAGCCAGCCCTCCGTCGGGCATTGGTTGAACAGCCGCGACGGCGCGCCCCACTTCGGATCGAACGACAGGTCCCCCACCGCTTTCCATTGGGAAGCGTCCAACCCCAGCGGCACAAACTCATCCGTGTTCGAATTGAATGCAAACGCCCAGTCCTTGTTGAAATCGATGCTCTCCAAGGCACGCGCCCCCATCACTGAGAGCAATGCCAAACTCAAAAATCCGTGCCTATATCTTTTCACGCCGTACCGTCCTTTTCTTCCCGTGCCATTAGTAGTGTACAAAGTTTGCAAAATACGGGAAGCGGCTGAACGAGTAACCAAAAAATGCATTCGATTTTATGGCACTGGGGCGAAGCGTTCGATCGATTGGTTGCATAGCTTCCGCAGGGATGGATCTTCGATGGCATCCGCCCATAGCTGGGCAGACTGGAATGATGAAGGAGCCAGGATTGTAGCAAATGCAGAAAGTCCCTTGTCGCGAAAACTGCCGGAAGGCAATTGCCACAGCCACTCGGCGGGTGCTGAAGGATTTTCCTTTGCCCAAATCGAGACCAAGTTCTGAACGGCGTCATTCCGCATGGACATCGCCGGGAACTGTCCGACCCATTCGGCGGCGCGTTCCGGATCGGTTTGCACCCACCGTTGGACAATGCCGACAACCGCGCGGTCCTGTTCCGCCCCCGACTCAAGCTCCCCTAGTATGAACGTTGCCGCGGCGACCGGATCGCGATCCGCCCAAGCCGTGCCCACGGAGGCCATCGCCCGTTGCCGCAAGGTTTCGTCCGGAATTTGAAGAACCCAATCCGCAGCGGATACCGGATTGGTTGCAGCCCATTGGCAAACTCCATGCATGACCAAATCATCCCGTTCCTTGCCTAGAGGCAACGAACTGGCGAGGCTTAGGGAAGCAAGGGGTTCAATACGCGCAATCTCATAACCCAGACTCAACACGGCGCTGGTCCTCCCGTCGCCATCGGGTAGTTGCGCCGCCCACGCCAGCACATCGGCGGGACTGCTTTCATACCAGACCACGGCAACCTGTTTTAGAGATTCCTGCTGTACTGTAGAGTCGGACAGACTGGCTGCCCAAATCCCTGCCGCCACCGGATCGGCAGCCGCCCAGCGGCGGAGAAGGAGCTGGCGGAAGTCCACCACCCCC
>JAIPJC010000005.1 GCA_021734345.1 Kiritimatiellales bacterium
GATTACCCGGACGATATCGTGCATGCACCGGGATGTTGCACCAGCCCGGTGAACGAGAGGACGGTCGGCGGAATGTTCGAGGTCGGCACCTATGTCGACGAGTGGGGGTGCATTTTTGAAAACCGGCAAAGCGGAATTGTCGGGGAAGTCAAAACCCCCATCGTCGAGGATTGGGAAGATACTAGTCGGGTGCATGTCCCGGAAGAGGCACTCACGGTCAATATCGACCAGGTCAATGCATTCTGCCGGGAAACCCACCGGTTTGTGCTGGCCGGAGCCTGTCAGCGACCTTTCGAGCGGTTGCAGTTTATTCGCGGAACCGAAAACCTGTATATGGATCTGGCTTTGGGCGACAAAGGATTGGATGCCTTTTTAAGGCGGATACACGAATTCCATCTCAAGGAATTGGACGTGTGGAGCCGCACCGAAGTGGATGCGCTCTTTATCATGGACGATTGGGGCACCCAGAAAAGCCTCTTGATCAATCCGGAAATGTGGCGGCAGCTTTTCAAGCCGCTTTACAAGGATTACATCGATCTCGCGCATGCCGCCGGAAAAAGAATGTTCATGCATTCCGACGGGTACATTGTAGATATCATTCCCGACCTTGTTGAAATGGGGCTCGACGCGATCAATTCCCAGGTGTTCTGCATGGGGCCGGAATTGCTGGCGCGGTTCAAGGGGCAGATCACTTTTTGGGGTGAAATGGATCGGCAGTACATTCTTCCCGCAGGCACCGAAGCGGATGTACGGGATGCCGTCTGCAAGGTGTACGATTGTTTGTGGGCCAACGGCGGGTTGATTGCGCAGTGCGAATTCGGTCCCGGCGCGCAACCCGGAAACATCCGGACGATGTTTGAGGCATGGAACGAACTCAACGACTGCCAAGGCGCTTCAGGAATTGAATAATGGAAACAACACGGTTTAAAAATCCTCCAGCCGAATTCCGGGGAGCTCCGTTCTGGGCATGGAATTGCGAACTCGATCAGGAAGAGCTGCTGCGGCAGATCGGCATTTACCAGGAGATGGGAATCGGGGGATTCCACATCCATTGCCGTACCGGTCTGGCAACCCCTTATTTGGGCGACCGGTTCATGGATTGCGTAAAAGCGTGCGTGGATGAGGCCGGTCGACGTGGCATGCAAGCCTGGCTCTACGATGAAGACCGCTGGCCGTCCGGTTTCGGCGGCGGTCTGGTTACGGAGAATCCGGAGTATCGGCTCAAATATATTCTATTCACCCAGACCCCCTACGGCGTGGGGACGTTACATGACTGCAATATTCCGTGTGCGGCTACTGTTCGCTCGGAAAACGGAACCTTGCTGGCCCGCTATGCCGTTAAGCTGGATGGGGAAGGCAACCTCGATGAATATCACCGCTTGTCCGTCGAGCAAGAAAACCTTCCGGGAGCAACGATATGGTATGCCTATTTGGAGACACCGGCCCCTTCGGAGTGGTTCAACGGGCAAACCTATGTCAATACGCTCAAGAAGGAAGCAACCGAGCGGTTTATCCAAACCACCCACGAACGGTACAAGGACGCGGTCGGTGATCGGTTCGGCAAGACGGTGGCGGGGATTTTCACCGATGAGCCCCAGTTCACCGGCAAGCAATTCTTCGCTACGCCGGAGGAAGGACGGGACTTGATTGTTCCGTTTACCGAGGAACTGTTGGAAGAGTTCAAGACGCGCTACGACTGCGACTTTCTGGAGAAGCTTCCCGAGCTGTTCTGGGAACTGCCCGCGCGCGCGCCTTCGGTTTACCGCTACCGCTACCACGACGTGGTGGCCGACCTTTTTGCGGAAAACTATTCGGGGGTCATCGGAGAGTGGTGCCGCCGCAACGGCTTGAAATTCACCGGCCACTTGATGAACGAACCTTCGCTGGAAAGCCAGACGGCTTCGCTGGGGGAGGCGATGCGCTCCTACATCCATTATGACGTTCCTGGAATTGATATCATCAACGACTACTTTGAATACACCTCCGCCAAACAGGCGCAGAGCGTCGCAAGGCAGCAAGGTTGCTCCGGAACGATGAGCGAGCTCTATGGAGTGACCAACTGGGATTATGATTTCAAGGGCCACAAGGCCCAGGGCGACTGGCAGGCGGCAATGGGAGTGGTGCTTAGGGTCCACCATCTGACATGGGTTTCCATGAAGGGCGAAGCCAAGCGCGACTATCCCGCCTCGATCGGCTACCAGTCTCCTTGGTATCGGCGCTATCCACTGGTCGAGGACCATTTTGCCCGCGTCAACCTAATGTTGACGCAAGGCAGGCCCGTGGTGCGGATTGGCGTGATCCATCCGGTGGAGTCCTATTGGCTGGCCTACGGGCCGGCCAGCCAAACCGGCGCGGAACGGGCCTATCGGGAAAAGCAGTTCGATGAACTCTGCCGCATCCTGCTGTTCGGCCTGGTGGATTTCGATTTCATTTCGGAATCGTTGCTGCCCAAGCAGTGCGATCCGGATCGAATCGGGGATTGCTTCCCGGTTGGGCAGATGGAGTACGAGGTTGTTTTGGTGCCCGGGTTGCGAACGATTCGCGAGACCACGCTGGTTCGTTTGGAAAAATTTTCCGAGGCTGGCGGCAGGGTTCTTTTTGCGGGTGAAGTTCCGAGCTTGGTGGATGCCGTCCCTTCCGTCCGGCCGGCAGCGTTGGCCCGGAAAGCGGTTTGCTTCGGTTTTTCCCGGTACGAGATACAGCGGAACATTGTCGGATTCCGGGATGTTTCCGTCGAAAACGAGGATGGAACATTGTCCGAGGATTTGATGTATCAACTTCGGCAGCAGGACGGCGAACGGATTCTTTTCCTTTGCAACACGCATCGGATGCAAACCAAAGCCAATCTGAAAATCGTTCTTGAGGGGGAATGGGTTTGCGAGGAAATGGATACGCTCAGTGGCGATATCAGAAAAGCATCATGCCGGTATGAAGGGGGACGCACGGTTTTGCGCCGTACATTGCCTCCGGCAGGTAGTCTGTTGCATTCCCTGAAACCGGGACGCGGCACATCCGCAGCCATTGGAAATACCGAGCTCCACTTTGATGAACAACGACTTCCTCCAGCGGAGAGCTATGCGATGGACGAACCGAACGTCCTGCTGCTCGACCAGTTCCGGTGGCAATGGAACGATGGTCCGGTGGAGTCGAAGGAAGAAATGCTGCGGATCGACAGGAAACTGCGAAAGCAGCTTGGACTCAAGCAGCGCAACGGGTTGGATTGCCAACCTTGGGCCGATATGACTCCGTCACCGGTTTTGGGCACGCTGGTCTTGTACGCGGAATTCGAGTCAGGGATTGAATTGACCGGTTGCGAACTGGCGTCCGAAGATGCGGGTCAATGGGAATTTTCGTTCAACGGCGAAGCGGTTGCAACAGGATCGTCCACGGGTTGGTGGGTGGATCGCTGCATCCGGAAAATCCCTTTGCCGGCAATCCGCAAAGGAACCAACACGGTTTGCTTCCGCATGCCGTACCATCGCAAAACCGATCTGGAATGGATCTATTTACTCGGCAGGTTCGGCGTTTGCTTGAAGGGGGACCGCTGCGTACTGGCGGAGTTGCCCGCCACGTTGTCCTACGGCGATTGGATCTGCTGCGGATTCCCATTCTACGCCGGAAACATGGACTACAATATTCGCCTTCCGGAGGGGTGCCCTTCGGCGGTTCAGATTCCTTTTTTCAAAGGGGCGCTGGTCGATTTCTTTTGGAATGGGAAACCGGCCGGATCCGCTGCCTTTCCTCCCTACGAAGTGCGTTTGCCGGCTTCCTGTTGCGGCGAAGGCGGTATTTTGACTCTGCGCGTTTATGGCAATCGGGTGAACGCCTTCGGCAGCATGCACAATACGGATACGCATCGCAACGATTGGGTGCGGTACGGCCCGCTGGGCTATCGCTCGGAAGGCAAGGACTGGGCGTACGAATATCAACTGCGCCCCATGGGGATTTTGACGGCACCTCGGTGTTGTTTCGGGAGCAACGAAAACAAATGAGAAGAACAATGTCGAAGCACGGTGGTTGCGCGATTGCTGCGGTAGTTGTCGCGTTTTCCAGTGGGGTCCCGTCGCATGCGATGGCGGATACGGTCGGATCGGTGCGGGTCCTGCCTAAGATGGAATGGGAGTGCGGCAGTACGGGATCGTTTACCGTTGTTTACACCGTGGGGCCGGATGGCGTACCCGCCGGGGGATCGGTCGGCATTGCGTTCAAGCACGCCATTGAAATCGGCCTCGGAACGAATCCGGACGGTGTTGGCTATGTCAAGACGTTGCGTTCGTCCGGAGCGGAACTTCCGGTCCGGTTGAAAGGCGGACGGTTTGTCTATCCGGAGCAAGGTCAACCGGCCAATTCCAAACCACAGAATGCCATTGTGCGGAAGGCAGTTTTTGCGGATGTCGGAGATTCCCCGCTGAAGCCCGGCGAAGAGGTGCGGTTTGTTTTTGGAGCGAACAGCAAGGGTATCGAACTGCCGCTCAATGTTTGCGTCGATCCGATCCGGGCCGTTGTCGATCCCGAAGGAGACGGCACCTATTCCATCGTGCCTTTTATTCCGTCATTCCGTTTGGTGGCACGACCGGCCGATCATTTATTTGTCACTATTCCATCCACCCGGAGGGTCGGCGAGTCTGCCGACATCTGTATTCGTGCTGAAGATCCGGCAAACAACCTGGCCACTTCCTTTAACGGAGAGGTTGTTCTGACGGGAATGCCGGGTTGCGGCGCGTCCAAAGTCCAGATGAAAGCAGGACTGGGTCGCATCGATCTGCCTGTGAAGGGAACCGGCGTTGTGCGGGTGAGTGTTGGCGGGCACGGAATGAGCGCGTCAAGCAATCCCATGGTGATCCAGGATGCATCGGTGCCTTACGGGGTCTATTGGGGAGACCTTCACGGACATACGTTCGAATCGGACGGTCTGGGCGGCGATGCGGAATATTATTACCGCACCGCCCGTGATGCCGCCGATCTGGATGTCTGCGCCAGCGCGGACCACGGGCCGCGCATGAAGTCGAAGGAGGCAACGCGCAAATTAAACGAGCCGGGACGGTTTGTAACGATATGGGGTTATGAATGGGCCGAGTCCCAGCCCGGACGGCTGGACTGGAATATTTATTTCCGCGATGAAGATGACCCGGTTCCGGCCGGATGGCCGCAAACCATCGAAGGATTCTGGTCCTCCATTGAAAAGCTCTACGGCGACAATGCCGATAGGCGGGTCATTGTCGGGCCGCATATGTTCACGTATCCCACAAAATGCCGCCCGTGGTATGAAAATTGGAATGACCGCTACTGCCGCTTTGTCGAGATCTACTCAGAGCACGGTATGTCGGAATACAATGGCAACCCGCGCATGCTGGCCAAAGGAAACGTCCAGCCGGGATTCTTTATGCAGGATGGTTTGGCGGCAGGCTGCCACTTCGGAATCCTCGGATCCAGCGATACGCACGATAGCCGCGCCGGACGCGGCAGCAACTCGCTGATCCATCACGGCGGGCTGGTTGCCTTCCTGGCGAAAGATTTGACGCGCGAGAGTATTTGGGACGCATGGTGGAACCGCCGCTTTTATGCGGCATCCAATGAACGCATTTTCATCGATTTCAAAATCAACGGGCACCTGATGGGTGAAGAGATAACGACGGATGGTGCTCCGCGCATTGCATACACGGTTTACGGATGCAGCAAGCCGTTCGATGTGATCCTGCTGCGGAACAACAAGGAACTGAAACGAACAACATCAACAGGCGGTAGCGTAACAGAGGATTTTAGCGATACCGGGTTTGACAGCTCCGCCAATTATTATCTGCGCGTAGTGGAGAGCGAAGGCGAATTTGCATGGAGCAGTCCGATCTGGGTGAACGAATAAAGGGTTGAATGGGGAGCGTGATATGAAAATAGCAAAACTTTTCTATGCCGCGACCGTTTTGTCGCTGGCGGTGGGCGTCCAGGCGCAGGACGCCATGCCACGGCCGAATATTCTGGTGATCATGAGTGACGACCAGGGGGCGGGGGATGTCGGGTTCAACGGCAACCCATGGGCGCGCACGCCGGTGCTCGACAAGCTGGCGTTCCAGTCGGCGCAGTTCTCGAACTTCATTGCGGATCCGGCCTGCACGCCGTCGCGCGCATCCTTTCTGACCGGTCGCAACTACAATTCTACCGGCGTCTGGGGCGTCGGTCCGCGCGGCTATATCCGCCGCGATGAAACCTTCCTGCCGGAATACCTGCGCCGCGCCGGATACCACACCGCCCATTTCGGAAAATGGGGCGAAGGCTGGACGCCGGACCAGCGCACCTACATGCGCGGCTACGAGGAAGCCGGTGCGCTCGGCGGTGGATACCAGCATGTCGATCCTTGGTTCGACATGACCGGAACCCTTGTGCAGAAAAAAGGGTGGACCGTCGATTTGCTGGCCGACATGACGATCGACTTCATCCGTCGGCAAAGCAAATCCAATCAGCCATGGTACGCCATCACGGCCTACATCTCCCCGCATTCCCCGTGGGAGTGCGACCCCAAGTATTCCGATCCGTTGGAAAAGGAAGGCTACTCGAAGGCGCTCGCGGCGTTCTACGGCATGGTGCTTCAGATGGATACCGCGACCGGGCGGATTCTCGACGAACTGGAACGACTTGGACTGTCCGAGAATACGGTCGTCATTTTCGTCAGCGACAACGGCGCCACCCCGCATTGCGAGCGGGCCGGCGGAACGCCGGTCGACGGAGAAGACTGGGCGCGCCGCAATGCGCTGCACCTTCGCGGACAAAAATCCCAAGTGTGGGAAAACGGGATACACGTTCCATTTTGCGTGCGTTGGCCCGGCCATGTTCCGGCTGGCGTGCGCCAGCAGTTTGGTTCGTTCGAGGATATCCTGCCGACGATCCTCGATTTGGCGAACGTGCCGGACTCGATTGTCCCGGAACATTTGCCGCTGGATGGCGTCAGCTTGAAACCGGTGCTGCTGAATCCCGCGGCACCGGAAAAAGATCGGTTCTACTTCCGCATCCCCGTCGCCATGGAGGGTGCTCCGCCGTCGTATCCTGGCCTGATTATCGAAGATCCGACGCAATTGCGGTACGACCAGATCCATACCTGTGTTTATGGTCCGCGATTCAAATACCACAGCCTGCCCCAAGGTAAAGAGGCGTTGTACGACATGGAGAAAGATCCGGGAGAAACTTCCGATGTATCAGCGGAATATCCCGAGATTACACGCGAAATGGCCCAGAACTGTCGCGCGGAGTGGGATCGACTGATTAAAAGCGGGCGGGGATTCTGGATGCCGTCGATTCTGGTTGGCGATCCGCGCTATGAGGGAATGAAGCGGTGCTGGGCGCATCTGCCGCCGGATGTGGTGCCCTGCAATACCGCCCAGAAAGTGACCGGCACCGTGCGCTGCCCGTTCGAGGGACTGAAAGGCTTTTCCAAGGCCGGTGATTCGGCAACCTTCGCGCTCGATGTGCGCACGGCCGGAACCTACGAAGTAGCGATGACCGGCGACAAGCTGGACCAGTGCGGTCCGCTGGCGCTTGAAATCGGCGGGACAAAACTTGTGCCGAAGAAAGTATCGGAGAAAGAAATAAACTTCGGGACGGTGGATCTTCCTGTTGGAACAATGGATCTGGACGTTGCTGCAAAGGCGGACGGCGCCGCGCCCGGATTCATCAAGGAAATCTCCATTCTGCCCCATGGCAACCAGGGTGTGGTAAACGGGACCGATAAATGAGCAGGTATTGTAAAATGAACAAACCCATATGGATGGCCGTTGTGCTCGTAGGCAGCGCCTGTGCCACTGAAGCACTACTCGTTTCCGTCCAGCCGCAGCCGATCTCTCCGGTCACGCTGTCGTACGGGCCCGACGCGAGGAATACGCTCGATCTGTGGAAGGCGGGCGGCTCGAAACCCAATCCATTGCTGGTTTATATCCATGGCGGAAGCTGGACGGGCAACGACAAGAGCCAGGTTTTCCAATATGTTGATGTCACCAACTGGCTGGAAAAAGGAGTTTCGGTAGCATCCATCGACTACCGCTACAGCACGGACGCGATCCTGCCCGCGCCGGTGCATGACGCCGCCCGCGCCATCCAGTTCTTGCGGCGCAATGCGGCGGAACTGCACATCGATTCGTCGCACATCGCATTGATAGGGAGCAGTGCGGGTGGCTGTTCCGCGGTGTGGCTTCTTTTCCATGACGATCTGGCCGATCCAACGGCTTCCGATCCGGTCCTGCGGGAATCCACGCGGGTACAAGGAGCCTGGGGGCAGATTCCGCAAACCTCGATCGATCCGGTTGTCCTGACCAATTGGATCGGTGAATTGGCGGCATCCCATCACATGATCTACCAGGCGGTCGGGGCGGCGAACTATGCCGCGATGATGGCGAATTATGCCCAATACAAGCCGTTGCTCGACGAATTCTCTCCCATCAACCACATGGATGCCGGCGATCCGCCGCTCTTCCTTACATATTCCGCCAACATGACGCTACCGCCAGCCACGCCGGCTGCCGCCATCCACCATGGAACGTTCGGCGTGAAGCTGAAGGAGAAGGCCGCCGCAATCGGATACGCCAAACTCGATCTGCTGATCAAAGGCACCTCGGTTCCGGAACATTATGCGACTGTGGAAGCGTTTCTTGATGCCATTCTGTTGGAGGGGAAATGAACCGGTTCGTCGTTGCGGTTTTACTGTGCAGCCTGGCACTGGCCGTCCGGGCGGAGTTGTGGCTTCCGTCCGTGTTCGGCAACGGCATGGTGTTGCAGGCCGACAGGCCGGTTCCCGTCTGGGGCGAGGCCGATGCCGGAGCTGAAGTTACCGTCGAGTTTGCCGGACAGAAGAAAACCGCGGTTGCCGATTCTTCCAAACAATGGAAAGTGGTTCTCGATCCGTTGTCCGTTTCTTCCGAACCCCGGAAATTGAAAGTGAGTTCTCAAGTTTCAAGTTTCGAGTTTCAAGTTTCCATTGGCGAGGTTTGGGTGCTGGCGGGGCAGTCCAACATGGGATGGCCGCTGGCGAACTGCGACGGAGGGAAAGAAGCCGCTGCCGCAGCAAACTATCCATGGCTGCGGATCTTCAGCCAGTGGCCGAACCAAGGTGCCTGCGATGAGCCGGCGCGCGATGTGAAAGGCGGACAATGGAATGCCTGCACGCCGGAGCAGGCGGCCCGGCTATCCGGCGTCGGTTTCTTTTTCGCCCGTGCGCTTCATCCGCATTTGGACGGCGTGCCGATCGCGCTGATCAATACGCAGATGGGCGGAACCTACGCGGAATGCTGGATCGATCTGCCAACCTTGGAAAAAACGCCATCCGCCCTCCCGTATTTGGAAAAGGCGGCAAAGGAAATCAAGCCCGGCGAGTTCGATCCAAAAGGCTACTGGGGCGAAAACAATTTCCGTCGACCGGCGGCGCTGTACAACGGCAAGGTCGCGCCGCTGCAACCCTTCGCCGTGCGCGGCGTTCTTTGGTACCAGGGCGAAGGCAATTCGCAGAAATGGCTGGCCGCCGGACATGCGGAAACGTTGACGGCCCTGGTTGAAAGTTGGCGGAGAGGATTCGATCAGCCGAAGCTCCCGTTCCTGATTGTTCAGCTCCCTCGGCATAATGCCGGGGCGGGCAACGACTGGCCTGCCGTGCGCGCCGCGCAGGCGCAGGTCGCCCGCGACGTGCCGGGTGTCGAGTTGGCGGTGACAATCGACTGCGGCTCCAATACCCAGATCCATCCGCCGGACAAGGAACCAGTTGGCGAGCGGCTCGCCTTGTTGGCGCGGGCGAAAGTGTACGGCCAAGATATCGCATGCAGCGGTCCGGTTTTCCAATCATTGGAAAAGGCAGGCGATGCATTGCTCGTCCGGTTTGAATATTCAAACGGATTGTTTTTCAAGGGCGGCGCAGCGCAGGGGGTCGAGGTTTGCGGCGCGGATCGGAAGTTTGTTCCGGCGCAGGCGGAGATTCTGCCGGGCGGTGCCGTGAAGGTTTCCAGCCCGGAAGTCGGCGATCCGGTTGCGGTGCGCTACGGGTGGTTCAACTGGGGCGAAGCCAATCTGTTTAACGGTGCGGGCCTGCCTGCCGCACCGTTTTCAACGGAAGGCGTTGTGCGGGGGATTTGAGTGCGTAAAGGAGATGCAGCGATGAGGAGCGGCAAGGAATCAAGACGGGATTTCCTGAAGGTTTCAGGTGCGGCCGGTGTGGTGCTTTCCGCTGTGCCTTGCCCGCTTTTCGGGATGAGCGTATCGCTCATAGGGAAGCCGGCAAGGCGTCCCAACATGATTTATCTTTTTGCCGACGAACACCGCTACCAGTCGATGTCCTTTACGGAAACGCCGCAGGTGCAGACACCGAACATGGCGCAGATGGCCCAGTCAGGGACATTGCTCGAATATGCTGTCAGCAACAACCCGGTCTGCGTTCCGCATCGGGCGATGCTGCTGACAGGGCGCTGGTGCTACAGCACCGGATTGCTGGAAAATAACGGCACGCTGGCACCGTGGGAACGGACCATCGGCCATGTTTTCAAGGATGCGGGATATGCCACCGGCTACACTGGGAAATGGCATTTGGGCAACTATCCGGAGTTGGCGGGATTCGACGGGCACATGAATTGGGAGAATACGGACGACCACTGGAATTCGAACTGGACGGATTTGCATGGCACGGGGCAGACGTACGATTGCCTGACCTACCAGCCGATAAAAATGACCGATCAGGCGCTGGACTTCATCGATGCGCATGCTGCCGGAAGCAATCCTTTCTTTCTGATGGTGTCGTGGAATCCGCCGCATGCAGTGTTCACGGACGCGCCCGACGACAAGAAGGCGCTTTATCCCGATACGGCTGCGCTTCCGTGGCGCGCCAACGCGAGTTCAACCGGTACATGGTGGCCGAACTACCAAGGGTATCATGCGCACATCACCGCCATCGATGAACAGCTTGGCCGCGTGTTTGCCAAGCTGGATGAGCGCGGAATTGCCGACGAAACCATCGTCGTTTATTCCTCAGACCACGGCTCGATGATGAAATCGCATGGCAGCACCAATAAGCGTCGCCCCGAAGAAGAATCCTGCCGCGTGCCGTTTCTGGTCAAGGGCCGCGGCATTCCGCAAGGCCAGGTGCAAAAAGAGCTTTTCGGATCGATCGACATTTTCCCGACCCTGTGCGGACTGGCCGGCATACCGGTGCCTGGTTCCGCTCAAGGACGGGATTTTTCGTCCTATCTGCGGGGAGGGCAGGGGCCGGTTCCATCCTCGCAGTTCCTGATGCACATTGCCAACAAGGGCATCGTAGACAATCTCGACACCTACCACACGCCGTTTTTCCGGGGCGTGCGCGGAGAGCGGTTCACCTACACGGTCACCATGAACGGCCCGTGGCAGCTGTTCGACAACGATGCCGATCCGCTCCAGATGACGAACCTCGTTTCCGATCCCGCGCACGATGCGGACCGCCTAGCCATGCAGGCCGAGTTGGATCACTGGATCAGTCTAGTTGAAGACCCATATATGCACACCGACTACCACGCCATGCCGCTGACGGAGCGAATCTATCGGCAGGCATTGCTTCATGGCAACAGCGTGCGGCTCTATCAGTTCATGTCGCAGTTGAAACTCTCGCCCACGCAGGAAGATCAGCTCAAACCGATCGAACTGACCTATTATGGCACGGACAACCGGCCGCTTCCGGGTCTGACCTGGGCGGCGGCGGATGCGGCCTACCGGGCCGGAGTCAAAGCCATCCTGACACCGGAGCAGGTGGCCAAATTCGAAGCACTCGAAATCCTCGAGCAGAATGCATTAGGGTGACAACCAGCAATCATGAACACGTATAAACAAGCGACACGGGAAGACGGCCCATCGATGAACCAGAATACTTCAAGACGTGATTTCTTAAAGACGACCGGGATTGCCGGAGCAGTGGTTTCTGGTTTCCCCGGAAAGCTTTTCGGGAAAGATACGGTTCGATCAGGGAAGCCGAACATCGTTTATCTTTTTGCCGACGAGCATCGCTACCAGTCGATGTCATTCACCGATATGCCGGTGCTGCGGACGCCAAACATGGCGCGGATGGAGGCGGCAGGGACCTCTTTTAAGTATGCCATCAGCAACAATCCCGTTTGCGTGCCGCATCGTTGCATGCTTCTTTCCGGACAGTGGCCGCACCGGACCGGCGCGGTGGAAAATTCCGGAGGGCTGGCTCCATGGGACAGGACACTCGGCCATGTGTTTCACGATGCCGGCTATGCGACTGGCTACACGGGCAAATGGCATGCCGGTGCCTTTCCGGAACAGGCAGGGTTCGACTGGCATATGCTTTGGGAGAAAACGGACGATCACTGGAACTGCTCATGGACCGATCTGCACGGAACCGGCAAGACGGAAGAGTGCGAAGCGTATCAGCCGGTCAAGATGACCGATCAGGCACTGGGATTTATCGATGCACATGACGGCGGTAGCCAGCCGTTCTTCCTGATGGTGTCATGGAATCCGCCGCATGCAAAGTTCACGGATGCGCCGGAGGATAAAAAGGCGCTCTATCCCGATGACTCGGCGCTGCCTTGGCGCGGCAATGCGGATGAACGAGGCAAAGCAAAATGGTGGCAGGATTATCAAGGTTATCATGCGCACATTACCGCGATCGATGGGCAGATTGGGCGGATTTATGAACGGCTGGAAAAGCTCGGCTTGAAGGATAACACGATTGTGATCTACAGCGCGGACCACGGCTCGATGATGAACTCGCACGGAATGGGCAATAAACGCCATGCAGAAGACGAATCCTGCCGCGTTCCATTCCTGATCACCGGCCCCGGAATCCCGAAAGGACAGGTTCGGGAAGAACTGTTCGGGTCCATTGATATTTTCCCGACCCTGTGCGGGCTGGCCGGAATCCCGGCACCCGGTTTTTGCGACGGGCACGATTTCTCCGCCAATGTCTACAACCGGTCCGGCATCTGCGATCCGGAGTCGCAATTGCTGATGCACGTCGCCATGGCGAAGGCGTCGAAAAAGAACGGGATGATGCCGGCTCCGGAAGTGGTGGAAAAAAACACCGGCGCGCCGTTTTTCCGGGGAGTCCGCGGCAAGCGCTATACCTATACGGTTGGAACAAAGGGGGAGTCCCAGTTGTGGGACAATCAGGAGGATCCGTTGCAGATGGAAAATCTGATCCATGATCCTTCATGCGAAGAGGTGAAGAAAAAAATGCGTGCCGAGCTGGATGGATGGCTGGCCAAATCCGAATATCCTTTTCTGAACGAGGCCTATCGGCAGATGCCGCTGGCGCAGTCAATCCTTCAGCAGGCGGTCGACCGGTCAATGAACCTGCCGCTGCACCATGTGGTTACGAGACTCAAGCTTTCGCCGGAACAGTATGCCGCCATTCCGGAAATTCGCAGCCGCTATTACGGCGAAGACGGCAAACCGAAGGATCGGACCGCTGGCAGGGTATCGTGGGAGCGGGCCGAGGAGTCGGTGACCAGTGATGTGCGAGGGATGCTCGATGCAGAACAGAAAAACCTGTTCGACAAAATGATGCAAGCAAAGGAAAAATAAAATGAAGCGATGGATAAATGTACTGTTTGCAACGTGGCTGGCCGGCATGGCGGCGGCATCGGACCGACCCAACATCCTGATCATCCTTGCCGATGATTCCGGCTATTCCGACCTCGGCTGCTATGGCGGCGAAATCGATACGCCCAATCTGGACAAGCTTGCGCATGGCGGCTTGCGGTTCCGTAATTTCTACAACAATGGACGGTGCAGCCCGACCCGCGCTTCGCTGATAACGGGGCGCGACAGCGCGTATGCCGGATTTGGCGCGGGTACGCTGGGTGGATGGAACCGCGAGATGAAACTGCCGGCCTACCGCGCGCGGTTGCCGTATGATCTTCCGACGATCGCCGAGGTGATGAAGGCGGCTGGCTACCATACGATGATGACCGGCAAGTGGCATCTCGGTGGCAGCCTGATGAAAGACGAGCCCAGGCGGCAGACGCTGTGGAAGCGGCTGCATCCCGGTTGGGAGCTGACGCCGGAAGAAATCGAAGCCGATTTCAACGGGCTGCCTCCCCAGCGTGGATTCGATGAGTTCTTTGGATTGATCGAGGGCGAGACCCACCACTTCTTCACGCCGGACGACGAGCAGGAATATCTCGAAGGGAACGCACCGGCCAAGCTTTGGTTCGACAAGACCTACACGATGAACTGCTACTATGAGCGGGAAGACCGTTATCCCTATACCCCCAACAACGGGAAAACCGCCAAGGCGTTTTATGCAACCGACGGCATGACGGACCGTGCGATTGAAATGCTCCGCAAGGCCTCGAAAGACGGCAAGCCGCCGTTCTTCATGTACATGGCCTACCGTGCGCCGCACCTGCCGTTGCAGGCGCCGCAGGAGCTGGTCGACAAGTATCTTCCGCGCTACGGGGACTTGGCAAAAGTTGAAACCGGCAGGATCAATGGGCTTGTACGCGAAGGGTTGTGGCAGGCTGGAACCGGCTATCCCAAAACGTATGCAGATGGAGGGAAGGGCAAGAAGGCCGACGGTGCCCAACTGCGTTTCGCACTCCACGCGGCCATGGTGGAAAAAATCGATGAAAACATCGGACGGGTTGTCGAAACCTTGAAGGAAGCCGGACAGCTGGACCATACCTTGATCATCTATCTGTCCGACAACGGAGCGGCGTCGCATGCCGGGGATATGATGAACAAGCCATACCAGGGCTGCAAGGCGCTCATGTGGGAGGGCGGAACCAAAACGCACTGCATTGCGTACTGGCCCGGTGTGGTCAAGCCGGGGACGATCACAGACAGCGTCGGTTGGGTGGGGGATTTCTTGCCGACGTGCCTGGACATCGCCGGAGGAACCTATCCGGCCGAGTTCCGCGGAACAAAAACCGCGCCGCTGGACGGGCGCAGTCTTTTGCCGATTCTCAAGGGCCGGAATCTGCCGGATCCGGAATATCTCTTTTCCAATGACAAGGGGCAGCAAGGCGTGATCTACAAGGGCCGTTGGAAGCTGCTGATCGAGCCGGGCTGGTACAAGCTGACGTCTAAAAAAGCGGGCATTGACTATGAGTTGTACGACTTGGAAAACGATCCGGCGGAAACAACAAACCTCGCCGGGCAGAATCCCGAGTTGGTGCAGCAGCTTGCGAAGGCCTGCGAGGCGTGGCAGCAGCGCTGCGGCATCGTGGACTATGTCGAGATCCTGAAAATCCGGCCGGATCACATGAAGTAAATGGAGATGTAGGGATGTTTAAAACCAAGGAGTTAGTTCGGAGCGCGATCATGGCGCTGGCAACCGCCGGATACGCGACGGCGGCACCATGGTGGGATGATTTTCCCCGCATGATCAGCGACTCGACGATCAACGCGGTGAATACCGTCACCAACTACCATGGCAACCTTGGAATGAATGCCAATGGGCAGGATCCGGGTTGGGGCACGTTTTTCCAGGCGGACGGGATACAGAAAAATGCAGCGAAAATCGCATCGTTCCAAAATGCCGGAATAAAACAGATCGGCTATTTCGAAACCTATGGGCAAAGCTATTGCTTCGTGGCGGAGTTGGGGGCGTGGGATGAAACCCATTTGACTCCGGTGCTGCATACCCATTGGAACTGGCAGAACTATGCCGGTGGAACGATCCGCTGGCTCGGCGCGAAAAACTTTTTCGACGACGAGGATTTTGCCCGGCCCTACACCCGCACGCATCCACGCTACGGCGGTCCGGCTATGACCTATCCAGACGGCACCGTCGCCACCGGCTACAACGGGCCGGACACCGATCCGCGCAACAGCCGGGTCTACGACGCCAGCTGTTCAAAGGACATCCTCGGTAACCTATCCATCGACGATTACAAATATCCTGCCGGTCCGACCAATGGTCTGGTGTATATCCCTGCAGACAACAAATATGCCGGTCTGATGATGTTCAAGAAGGATTCCGCCTGCCCGCTATGGACGGACTATACCTACGCTTCAACCTTACAGGCGGCGGACGCAGGCATCGACGGCATGTGGAGCGACAACTACGGGCCATGGGATTCGCTTGGATACACTGTGATCCAGCGCGGATTCGGCGATTGGTCGGTCGCCCGCTTCCGCGACTACCTAACGAACAGCTTCAGCACAGTGGAGCTTACGGGTCTTGGGATAACCAATGCCGCCGCATTCGACATCCGTGATTATCTGAAGGGCGTTGCGCTTGGCTGGGGGTGGAATGGAACCAGCCTGACGAGTGCGGTGTGGAGCCGTGCAGACTGGCTGGATGATCCGTTGTGGCGGGCCTATCTGATTTTCAAGCGGCAGGCCGGAACGGAAGAGCTGTCGAACTACTATAACGCCGTTAAATCGGCGGCGCTTGCTGGCGGGAAGACGGAGTTCTTGGTGGCCGGGAACGACATACCGGGTTTCAGCCTCGGCTGGTGTCGTGGCGATCTCGACATGGTCAGCACGGAGCTGGCGTTGGGATACAAGAACAGTAGCGGATCGGCGGGATTCACTGCGCCGCCGACCGGGCGCTATGCCCCGCTCTACAAACTGGCGCGCGAACACGCCCAGAGCCGCTTCGTCAACATATGGCTCTACAACGACTCCTACGAAATCGCGTTGTCGCACCCCGAGCTTTGCAAGGTGCTCTACTACGAAATGCTCGCAACGCACGCCATGCCGAAGTTCGATCCGGCCAGTACCCGGATCGCCGGCGACGAAGCCACCAACGCCGGCTTTTTCGATTTTGTTTCGCAGGTCGCACCCGTGTATGGCGAACGTGTGCCGATCGAGGACATTGGCATCTACTATTCCTCTTCCTCCATTTTGCGGCAACTTACACCGAAGGGGTTTGCGGCCTTCAACGCCCAGCCGCACCAGTTCGGATTCTGGGGCTGGGCCACCGCGCTGGGCGAACTGCATTACCAGTATCGTGCCGTTCCCGAATGGAAGCTGACACCTGAAATGCTCAGTACCTTGCGGCTGTTGGTGATTCCAAATGCCGACGTGCTCGATCCAGCGGATGTTGCCGTGCTGTCCCCGTGGGTCAATAGCGGTGGACGTTTGATCATCACCGGCAACAGCGGAAAATATCTTGGCGAGTCCGGCCATTTTGATGTGAACACCAACGGCTGGTCGGCGGCCTCGCTCACCAACCACGCCAACGTGGTCTACCTTCCGAACAATATCGGCATGGATTACTATCTGGCCTACACGAACCGTCCCGCTTCGTTGCAGCAGTTTTCCGATGCGATGGATTCGGCGCTGGCCGGTGCCGAGCCGGCTGGCATTGTGGATACGACGGCGTCCAGCCGGGCTGGCATAACCTTGTATAGCGATGCAACCGCCGGGAAGTTTTTCATCGACGTCGACAACTTCGATATCGATTTGAATACCTATGCCGTAAATGGAACCGGCTTGGTGGCAATTGAGGCGCTTTGCCCGGTTTGGCTTAGGGAGCAGCGGCTTCAACTCTCCGTCATGACTCCGCAGACCAATGCGCCGGGCATCGCGCTGGTTGCGGCTTCCAACGATACGATCAAAATAGAACTGGGGTCGGTCGACTATTATGCGGGTGTGGTCGTCGAGAAGGAAGCGAAGTGGGCGGGCTGGCAAGCTGCACATTTTACGACGGAAGAAATCACGGCTGGCTTGGCTAATGTCGGCGTGGATCCAGATGGCGATGCATTCAGCAATGAACAGGAATTCATCGCCGGTTCCGACCCGCGGAACAACGCATCGGTTTTCAATGTGCGGATTTCTCCAAGCACGGGGAACACCGGGGTGGAACTGGCCTTCGGCAGCGCAACCGGCCGCTACTATACATTGTACTACAGCACCGATCTCGTAAACGGTGCGTGGGCGATATTGGGCACGAACATGCCAGGATCGGGTCTGCCGATGGCCGTGGACGATACCAATCAATGGAGCCATGCCTATTACCGGCTGGAAGCGACACGGCCCTAAGGGCGTGCACATGAAGGTAGGGGAAACAATGAAGAGGTGGTGCTCAATCGTGTCGACTTTGAACTTCAAATGGCTGATCGGTCTTTTATCCTGTCCTTTGCTTAACGCCGGTGCGGTCGCGGATCCGCAGGTGGTGCGCGATATCCGGTATGGAGACCGGCATGAACAGCAATGTCTTGATCTATACCTGCCATCGGGCGGCACGCCGGACTCGTCCTTCCCGTGCCTGGTTTTTATCCATGGCGGGGGTTGGAGCACCGGAGACAAGAAGACAGTGGAAAACCTGCCGGTGTCCGAGTTGCTCGCGGCGGGATATGCCGTGGCCTCCATCAACTACGAACTCTCTTCCCGCACGAACCGGTGCTGGCCGCGCAATCTGGATGATTGCCGGCAGGCCGTCCGCTATCTGCGCGAACAGGCCAAAGACTACAGCCTTGATCCGGATCGGTTCGTGCTGGCTGGGGCATCGGCCGGCGGGCACTTGGCACTCATGACGGCCTACACCTGGGATGCGCCGGGATCTATCCGTGGGGTTGTTGCCTTTTTTCCGGTCTGCGATTTGACCCGAATCATGATGGCCCATCCCTCGGCGCACTGGGGGGATCCTTTCATGCCGCAGTCGTTTGCCGACCATCCCGAGCTATATGCACAAGGGTCTCCGATCAACCACGTCGGGCGCAATGTTCCGCCGACGCTGGTGTTCCACGGTACGGCCGACAACATCGTCGAGTTTGAGTTGCACTCCCAGGTTCTGGTTGAGCGGTTGAGGGACGTTGGCGTGGAGTCGCGGTTGGTAAAAGTCGAAGGTGCCGGACACTCGTTGCTGTGGGGGACCCGCACGGCAGAGGTGACGCAGGGCATTCTTGGATTCATGTCGGAGAGAGTCGGAGTGATGTCCGAAAAATAGCGACAGATGTAGAACGGAGATTTGTGAAAAAAGCAAAATGGATTTGGTGCGCGGGGCAGGATGTACACGGCTACAACCAGGCGGCGCTTTTCAAAAAGGAATTCAAGGCCGGTGTGGTCAAGAGCGCGATGTTGCGCATCACCGCCGACAGCCACTACCGCGTTTCGCTCAACGGGAAGTGGATCAACGACGGACCGGGCAAGGCCTATCCCGAGCATTGGATGTTCGATGTGTATGACATCAAGCCATGGCTGAAAAAAGGATTGAACCGGATTGAGATCACTGCCCGCTACTACGGCATCGGCACCTTCCACCAGATTCCGCAGCAGGCGGGGCTGCTGGCGGAAATCGAACTGGATGGACGGATCATTGGAACCGATGCTTCGTGGCAGGCCGCGAGGCTGGACGCGTTACGCAAGTGGTCGCCGAAGGTCAGCGTGCAGATGGAGCCGGCAGAATCGGTAGACGCCCGGCTGACCGGGCGTCTGGATTGGCAACCGGCGCTCGAACTGTTCGCGGCGAACAAAGGGACGTGGAAGGATCTTTCGCCCCGCCGTTCCGCGCCGCTGACAAAAAAACGCTGCCGCCCCATCGCTCTCCACGGCGCCGTGAAAGTGAAACGGGCCCGGCAACGGGTCTGCGTGCCCGTCACGCAGATTGCCCAGCCGGGCCTGATAGAGGCCAACCACTACACCAGCCGTCCGGTCATCCTGGCGTCGGTTCTCACGCTTCGCAAAGAACAGTCCTGCGACTTTTCTTCCAGGGATTGGAAGGTTTCGGTCGATGGTGCTCCGGTCGCAGGAAAAACGACGCTAGCCGCCGGTCGGCATACAGCCCTTTTCTTCTGTGCCAGCTTCTACGGACACAACAAGGAACTTCCGTTTCCCTTCATCAATCTGCCGGGCGGCCACTGGGGCGCTTGGAAGGTGTTCGTGAAGGAAGAGTTTCTATTCTGCGACAACGACAGGATCTGGCTCTGGTTCAAGCATCCGAAGGCGGAGCAGGTAAAACAAAACTGGCTGGCCGCCATCGAGAAACTTTCCAATGTGTGGAAAACCCCCGGCTACAACGTTCCCGCATTGGGGCGGCAAGTCGATCTTCCGAACGAACAGCTTTTCATGGAAGACTACACGGCGGACTTCGCCGCCCGGGAACCGGTCGGTTCCGCAAGCCGTTTGTTCGACGGCAAGATCGTCAAACCGTCCCGCGGATGCGATATCGAACTCTGCTACGACTTTGGCGAACAGCGTTGCGGCTATTTGGATTTTTCAGTCAAGGCGCCAGCCGGAACGGTTGTCGACCTGCACATGGTCGAACACATCACGCCCGAAGGTGTAGTGCAGCACACGGCGGAATTCAATCGCAACGGCATGCGCTATATCACCAAAACCGGCTCGAACCGATATACATCTCTCAAGCGCCGTTCCGGACGGTTTTTATTTGTTACCTTCCGCAACATGACCACGCCGGTGGAACTACTCAAGCTGGAGATGATCGAGTCGACCGCGGCGGTGAAGCCGGTCGAACGTTTCCGGTGCAGCGACGGAAACCTGAACCGGATATGGGATGCTTGCGAGCGCACCCTGAAAATGGGGATGGAGGATGTCTTTACCGATTGTTCGCTCTACGAACAAACGCTCTGGATCGGTGACGCCCGCAACGAAGCGCTCTATGCCTTCCAAATTTATGGGAACTACAGTGTGTCGGCGCGATCGTTGGAGATCGGCGCGCAGTCGCTGGAACGTTTTCCCATCGTTGGGTGCCAGGTTCCTTCCAGCTGGGACTGCCTGCTGCCGGCGTGGAGCTTCCTGTGGGGCATGCATGCGTGGGAGCACTACTTCCATAGCGGCGACAAACGGTTCCTTAAAAAACTTTGGCCGGCCATGATGCAAAACATGAAAGGCGCTTTCGGGTTTATCGATGAGCGCGGCCTGTTCAGTGGGGAGCTGTGGAACCTGCTGGAATGGGCGCCGATGGACCAGGAGCATCCGACCGTCCTGCACAACAGCCTGTTGCTGGTGGGCGCGTTGCGGGCGGCCGAACACGGCGCGGAAACATTGGGCGACGAAGCCGCGCTTCGGTGGCTCCAGACCCGGCGGCGGAAGTTGATCCGGGCGATCAATGCATGGTGGGACGGATCGAAGAAAAGCTATCCCGACGCCGTGCTCGAAGACGGGACGCCGAGTTCGAAAACCTGCCAGCACAATTCGGGATTGGCTGTGCTATGCGGAGTAATCGAACCGGAACATCTGGCGGATGCAAAATGCAACCTGCTCGATCCGCCGGAGGGCATGACGCGGATCAATTCGCCGTTTGCGGCGCAGTTCCATTTCGAGGCGCTGGAGATGCTGGACGAACCGGAAGCGATCATGGACTCGATCCGTAAAAACTATGTTCCCATGCTGGAAGCGGGCGCGACCACGGTGTGGGAAACCTTCCCGGGCAGCACCTGCTCGCCGCCGGGATTCCCGACGCGCAGCCACTGCCATGGCTGGTCGTGCGGGCCGTTGCAGTTCTTCAACCGGATCGTGCTGGGCATCCGGCAAACCGTGCCCGGCGGAAAAGCGTTTGAAATCAGTCCGTGGATTCGGGGCCTGCAACACGCGTCCGGTGCGATGGCGACCCCGAATGGAACGGTTCATGTGGACTGGAAGATCCGAGGTAAAATCTTGGCAGTTTGTGTGACTGCACCCATAGGCAGTAAAATATATTTTAAGAAGAACGATACCCATGAAGGACTCGAAGTAATAATGGAGAGAAGATGAATTTTGATGATTTGATTGAATTGCAACAGACCTGCGATTCGACGTTTAAAAGGGGCGTGAATGGCGTGGTGTCGGTAAAAGCCACCGCCGACCGCAAGGTTGAGTTTGTTGCGTTTGAAAACGGGAAGATGCTGGCGTTGGTCAAGTCGGCGATGGGTTATCCGGCCTATTATCCGGTGCATGATGTGAAGATTGAAAAACCGCTCAAGGCAGTGCTGATGGATCTCGACGGCACGACCGTCCATAGCGAGCACTTCTGGGTTTGGATCATCGAGAAAGCCACCGCCAGCCTGCTCGGCGATCCGAAGTTCAAGCTCGAAGCCTGCGATGAGTCGCACGTTTCCGGCCACTCGGTTTCCGAGCACTTGCAATACTGCGTCGCAAAATACTGCCCGGATAAAACCGTCGAAGAGGCGCGGACGTGGTACTTCAAGCACACGAATCACGAGATGAACGAAATCCTCGAAGGCCGCGGGAAAAAAGGGGCGTTCACCCCGTCGCCGGGCATCAAGGAGTTTCTTTATGAACTCAAGGCGATGAAGGTGAAGATTGGCCTCGTCACCTCCGGCCTCTACGAAAAGGCGTGGCCGGAAATCCTCGATGCCTTCAAAACGCTCGGCATGGGTGATCCAGCGGCATTCTACGATGCCATCATCACCGCCGGCCACGCCATCCGTCCCGGCGAGCCGGGCACGCTCGGCGAGCTTTCACCCAAGCCGCATCCGTGGCTCTACGCCGAAACCGCGCGTGTCGGCCTCGGCATTCCATTCGAGGATCGCCACAGCGTCGTTGGCATCGAAGATAGCGGGGCGGGGGTCGTATCCATTCTGCTGGCGGGCTTCGCGCCGATCGGTATCGGGGGAGGCAATATCATCGACAGCGGCACCCGATCTCTCTGCACCCACTACGAGGAAAACTTTGAGCAGGTGCTCGGACGGTTGCGGTAAATCGGACACAAGATGATTTGAACCACTGCATATTGTCTCGAACCTAAACAAACAGAAGACGATGACGCCCAAACAACGACTGCTGGCCGCAATTAAAAATAAAATCCCGGACCACGTCCCGGCAGCACCGGATATGTGGGAGATGATTCCGATTCGCCTGATGAACGGACGCCCTTCATGGGAAATGCTGCTTTTCAACGACCCGCCAGTTTGGAAAGCCCGCGCCGATGCCGCTAGGCATTTCGGGGTGGATGGATTTTTCGGACTGGGCATTCCGATGGAGTCAGATCCTCGCGAGGTGGTTGTCCATCAAAGTGAAAAACGAATCGTGACCCAGTATTTGAGTGAAACAGACAACGGGCGTTCATGGAGCCCGACGTTGACGGTTTATACGCCGGATGAAGCCTCCGCTGCATTGGTGGCTCCTGCAAAGGTTGGGCTGCCTGCGGAGCCGGAACAGTGGATGGAAATCCGGCGCAACTACAATAAAACAGGGCGCGCATATTTTGAAGATGCCCGCGAATATGTTGGTGAAGACGGGTTGACCGGCCCGATGGTCTACCTGCCATGCATCTCTTCGCAGGAATGCGAGATATACCGTTACCATGATGATCCCGACGCTGTCCGCGAAGAGAAACGGCGGCAAGGAGAACAGGTGCTAAGGCTGACAGAGGAATTTCTTTCTTGGGAACCGGATATGCTTTTTATTGGGAACAGCGGATTAATGCTGTTCAATCCGGAACCGGTTTTCCGCGAGCTGAGTCTGGAATGGCTGAAAAAGATCACCGCGATGGCCAAGGCAAAGGGTGTGCCCACGCATATCCACTGCTGCGGACCGGAAAAGGCATTGGTGCGGATTGCCGCGGAAGAAACCGATTTGAGCTCGATCGAGCCGCTTGAAATTCCCCCGATGGGCGATTGCAATCTTAGGGAGATCAAGAAACTGTACGGTCGAAAGATTGCGCTTAAGGGTAATTTGCACACCACCCGGCTGATGCTGCACGGCTCGGTGCAGGAGGTTGCCGATGCTTGTCGAAAGGCGATCGATGATGCCGCCGAAGGCGGCGGATTTATCCTATCCACCGGCGACCAGACGCCGCGTGATACGCCGGAAAGAAACATCCGGATTATGCAGGAAGTAGCGGAAACATACGGGAGATATTAGAATGAAAAACCAATGGACAATCATAACAAGCAGGACGGTAGACATGCTCTTGGCTTTGCTGTTAACCGTCGCGACAGGAGTATGCGCAATGGAAAAAAAATCGTCGGAACAATCGGTTGGTCGACCGCCGCAGCATTTCAAGGAAGTAGGGGGCTCCAATTATGTGATGTACAATGTAGGCAGCGAATATCTGTCCGGAGATTTGAATGCATGGTTCAAGCCCGGTGTGCTGCAGCCGGTCGTTGCGACTTTTCATCAACAGAAAAAAGAGGATGTGCGGGCGCAATTGCAAGCCATGCATGCCTCCGGCCAGCGCAAAATCGCCATTCTGATGTGGCATGACCACCTCACTCCCGCGCAGTTGGAAACAGGAGGAATCTACGGACATGTCCTGGCGTCGAACGGCGGAGCATTGCTGCCGCAGCATGCGGAAAACCTGAAAGGCCTGCTGGCGCTGGTTCGGCAAAGCGGAGGTTTCAATGAACTGGTTTTCCGGTTCGCGACGCAGGGGGATGCATGGCCGGATCGGTGGGCGGAATGGAAGGAGGACCAGTACCGGGAAAATTTCGATTTTATCGTTTCGGTTCGGCAGCTGGTGAACGAGGCCATGAATGGGTCGGGGATGAAAGTCACTTTTGATCTGGGGGCGGAGTTGGGTGGAATAGAGGTCGGATGCACAGCCGAATATACCCGGCGGGTTTGGGAAGAATATGTCCGGCTCTTCGGCCCCGATGATACATTCGGCTTTTCGATTGCCGCACATCCCGGGCGTATTGCGCGGTGGATTGAAGTGTGCGACAAGACGGGAGTCCGTCCGTCCAGCTTTGCGCTTGATTTGTACGACTACATTCCGGAATGGATGCCGCTTATGGTTCCCGAGTTCCGCAAGGCCGGCATAGACGATCCGCAAATCATCGTGTTGGAAACCTATTACAACGACCCGCAAAGTCTCAAGGCGCTTCAGGACGCCGCTGAAAAAAACAACATCGAGTACCTTTATCTCATGCAGTGGCCGCTCAAGCGGGGAGCTGCCGTGCCTCATTTCAGCAATGTTTTCAACGACCAGCAGTACTCCGCATACCTTGCCGATTGAGAGCCGCCTGCAAGATGGCGGTATCACTCTGTGTGCGCGATTCGCCCGGCGCGGTAGGCGCTGGGAGGTTGCCCGATCGCTTTGCGGAAGGCGCGGGAAAAGTTGTGGACGTTGGTGAAGCCGAGCCGGTTGGCGATCTCGGAGATGTTG
Source organism: Kiritimatiellales bacterium (assembly GCA_021734345.1). Classification (GTDB taxonomy): domain Bacteria; phylum Verrucomicrobiota; class Kiritimatiellia; order Kiritimatiellales; family Pontiellaceae; genus Pontiella. The sequence continues at coordinate 24,977 of JAIPJC010000005.1, forward strand.
AGATCGGAATAGATCAGGAAGTCGCAGGCGGTGCGCATTTTTGCATCGAGATGGGCGGCGAGCGGACTTTGATTGAAGTGTTCCCGAAACAGCCGCCGGAAATGGGTCGAGCTGAGTCCGTGCTGGCGGGCGAGGGTTTCGATGTTGAGCTTGTCTTCGCTATGCAGCTGGATCTGCTGCATGGCGTTTTCGATGGTCCTCACATGATGGGAGTCGAGCAGGGAATCGTTGTGGCGGCTGCCGATCAGGTGGCCGATCAGTTGAAGCGTCATTCCGGCGACGGGTAGATTGGATATCTGCGTTCGGTTGTATTCCAAAATAATGCGCCGCAAAAGCCCGGTTACATGGGCCGGATTAAAGCCCTCCAGTTTGCCGAACCAGTTTCCAATGATTGGATCGCCGACGGGCGGATGCATGCGTTCCGGCCAAGCCGAAAGATCGGTGGTTCCGCCGGGAATGCGGGCGCTCCAATGGCTTCGACGCGGATCATAGATCAGGTCGAAATGGATATATTGCAGCAGGTTTCCGGGAGCATCGCCCCGCATCTCGTGCAGCGTGTCTGGCGGAATCCAGAACAGGTCGCCCGCACCCGCGGCGTATCGTTCGGTGCCAATGGCAAACTCACCGGTGCCTTCAAGTACGTTGACCAAAAGGAAGTCAAATAGCCTTCTAGGTTGAAGATGCCATGTCGGCCGCAGGGTTTCCTGCGCCTCCCGAACATAGGGATGCAACGCCGTTAATCGTTTCTGTGATGCCGCAACGGGCGCATTGTGAGGCAGTTCTCCGGGAATAGGATGATCGTCCATGGCTTAATCCTTTGGTCGAAAAAGATACACTAAAGATCATTCGGGCCAAAGACAAGTCCAAGAGGAAGGGCGTATAAAACAACCATTAAAACGGAAAGATTGATATGAATCTGGAATTCACCCCCCGCGAAGAATTGTCGGAATACGAATGGAACCATGAAGGGCGCAATTGGAAACGGATGGGCATCGACAAGGAGGTTGTAAAACAGCTGTCGGAGCGCAGTACATGGAACGGCCTGTGGCGTGTTGGTCTGTTTCTATCGTTTCTCGTGGCGACGGCCGCGGCAACCATGCTGGCCGCGCAATACAGCCTATGGTTGGCGATCATCCCGCTCTACGGCTACTATTTTTTCTACGGCTTTTGGGTAGCCATCGGCCATGAGTTGCAGCACAGCACGGTATTCGCCAAAAACTTCGACGGGGTAAGCGAGCCGTTTTTCTATCTGGTCCAGGCGTTGATGTGGAATAGTCCGACCTACGCCCGCAAGTCGCACCAGCTGCACCATCGATACACCATGGTGCGCGGCATCGATCCGGAAACAGACTGGCCGGAGGTCTTCGATACAAACTTTGTCCGCAAGCCGTTGCTCAGCTTCATCCAGTCCATCCTCGTCGTCGGAGCGGTCAGAAGTCTGTTCGACGCGATCCTCATGCAGATCCGCCGGGCGCTTGGAATAAAAGACCGCATGATGCGCGACCACTGCACCGAGAAGGAAATCGCGGCCATCCGGCGCGAATCGTTAGGCATCCTGTTGTTCCATATGGCCGTCGTCGCCATCGCCATCGTGTTTGGCCGTTGGGAGCCGCTCGCCTTTATCATGATCGCCTGGCAGATCGGTTCTCCCATCGAAGGCCTATGGCACAACACGGAGCATATTTCGCGGCTGTATAATGTAAACGACCAGCGGCTCTGCACCCGTTCGGTCAAGGTGGGGCCGTTGGTTCATCTGATCTACTGGGGACTTGACGACCACATCGATCATCACATCTATCCATTGGTGCCGTCGCGGAACCTGCCCAAGCTGCACAACCTGCTTCACAAGGAGCTGCCGGAGCCACTTGGCATGATGGATTGCTGGCGCGAAATATTCGCGGTCGCCAGAGAGAAGGATGTCCGGCCGAACAACGAGTTTGTGCCCTATGAATTTTAGGGCCGTGGAAACATAACCATACCAGGGGAAATGAAATGAAGAAGTTTGAACCAGACTACACGCACATGGTGGATGCGGCATATAACCGCGAGGCGAAGCGGTTGCCGTTGTATGAGCATGGGTTCGACCCAGGCGTCGTCGAAATGATTATCGGCGAAGAGGTTCGTCCGTTGTTTTCCGGTAGTTATGCCGACAAGGTGGAGGCCTATCGCCGCATCTGCCGCTGCGGCATCCAACTTGGCTACGACTGCATCCCGTTCGAGATCTGCGTGACCATGGTGGTTCAGGAATGCCGGGGCCTGATGGGGCACGGCGACGTCCTGGTCAGTTCGATGGATGATTTGGAAGCATGGCCGTGGGAAGCGAAGCCGGCGGAGTACATCAGCCGCTTCAAGGAATACTTCGATGCGCTGCGCGCCGCGTTGCCGGATGGCATGAAGGCCATCGGCGGGGTGGGGAATGGGCTGTTCGAGACCGTGCAGGATTTTGTGCCGTTTCAGGAGCTGGCGTTTCTCCAGGTGGATGAACCAGAGGTGTATGGAGCGCTATGGAAGCGCGTTGGCGATTTGCAATATACGCTGTGGACGTGGATGCTCGAAAACTATGCGGATTGCTTCGCGGTCTGCCGCTTCGGCGACGACCTAGGCTTCCGGTCTTCCACCCTGATCCAGCCGGATGAGATCCGGAAGCATGTGGTCCCGCAGTATAAACGGATTATCGATCTGGTGCATGCGCACGGAAAACCCTTCCTGCTGCACTCCTGCGGAAAGATCTACGACGTCATGGACGATCTCATCGAGGCAGGCATCGATGCCAAGCATTCCAACGAAGACGCCATCGATACCTTCGATGTCTGGGTCGAACGCTACGGCGACCGTATTGGCAACTTCGGCGGAATCGAGATGAACATCATGACGCGCAACACGCCGGAGGAAGTCAAAGCCTACGTCCGCAACCTGCTGCCGAAGATCGAAGGGCACGGCGGTATTGCCATTGGAACCGGGAACCAGATTTCGCCCTACACCGAGCCGGCCAACTGGATTGCCATGACCGAAGCCGTTCGCGAATGGCGGGGTGAATAGAGGCGGATCCGAAGGCCAACAAAAAAGGGGCTTTCGCGTATCGCAAAAGCCCCAAAAGGTGGCGAGAGTGGCGGGACTTGAACCCGTAACCTCCAGCGTGACAGGCTGGCGCTCTAACCAATTGAGCTACACCCCCGTAAAAGGAAGCGACATAGTATTCATTCCATCATCTGTGGCAAGTGGAATTTCCCACTTTTTTTTGTTTTATTCGCGGATCTGGCCTTTGCCGGTGATTACGAATTTATAGGTGGTGAGTTCTTCGAGTCCCATCGGCCCGCGCGCATGCAGTTTGTCGGTACTGATGCCGATCTCGGCACCCATGCCGAACTCCGCCCCGTCGGTGAAGCGGGTCGACGCGTTCACATAAACGGCGGGGGAGTCCACCTCGGCCAAAAAGGACTTTTTGGCTTTTTCATCCTGCGTGCTGATGGCGTCGGAGTGGCGCGATCCATACTTGTTGATGTGGGCGATGGCGGCATCGACATCGTCGACCACGCGGACGGCAAGAATCATTTCGAGATATTCTTCATACCAATCCTCTTCCGTCGCAGGCTTGGCATTCGCAATAAGTGTGCAAGCGGTTTGGTCGCCGCGGATTTCGACGCCGCGTGCGGTAAGGATCACTGCCATTTTTGGCAGGAAGGCCGCGGCAACATCCTTATGCACCAGCAGGGTTTCCATGGCGTTGCAAACGCCGGGGCGCTGGCACTTGGCATTTTCGGAAATCCGCCAAGCCATGGCGAGATCGGCGGTGTAGTCGATATAGGTGTGGCAAACCCCTTTATAGTGCTTGATCACCGGAACGTGCGCCATTTCAGTCACGGCGGTGATCAGGCTCTCGCCGCCGCGCGGGATGATCAGGTCGAGATAGTCGGTCATCTGGCACATCACTTTGACGGCCTCGCGATCAGTGGTTGGGATTAGCTGAATGGAGTTTGGCGGCATGCCTTTTGCGCGGCCGCCTTTTTTCATCGCCTTGGCAATGGCCAGGTTGGAGTGGATCGCTTCCTTGCCGCCGCGCAGGATGACCGCGTTGGACGTTTTGAAGCAGAGTGCGGCGGCATCGCAGGTCACATTCGGGCGCGACTCGAAAATGATACCAATGACGCCGATCGGCACGCGCACCTTCTTGATTTCCAGCCCGTTGGGCCGGTTCCAGTTGCTGATTTCCTCGCCAACGGGATCATTCAGCACGGCGACGTCGCGCAGGCCTTTGATCATCGAATCAATGCGCGCATCGGTCAGTTCGAGGCGGTCGAGCATGGCGACCGACAATCCATTTTCCTTGCCGGCGGCAAGATCGATGGCGTTTTCGGCATGTATGAAGGCGCGCTGCGCGTCGAGTTCCGCCGCCATGGCGTCGAGAATGGCGTTTTTTTTGCGCGAGGAAAGCTTAGCCAGCTGGCGGCTGGCGGCCAGCGCATCCGCTCCGATCTTTAATACCTGTTCTTTTACATCCATGTTTGGGCTCCCGTCCTAAAGTATGACCATGTTGTCGCGATGGATCACCTCGCCAGCCGTGCCGGAGGTTTTCTTTCCCATGACTGCCGCGATATCGTTGCTCGAATATTCCACCAAACCGCGCGCAACCACGGCACCTGCCAGGTTTTGGATGTTGACCATGGCTCCAACCTGGAAATCCCCTTCGACGGATTTTACTCCAACGGGCAACAGGCTCTTGCCCTTGCCAAGGGCGGCGATTGCACCATCGTCGACGACAATTTGGCCTTCGACGCGGTTGAAGAAGGCGATCCAGCGCTTGCGCTTCGAAATGGTTCCGACCTTTGGAAAAAGCAGGGTTCCTTCGTCCAGGCCTTGGAAGATCCGGGTCAGCACGCCGGTTTTTCGGCCGTTGGCGATGACCACGGGAATGCCGTTATGCGCGGCAATCTGGGCGGATTGCAACTTGGAAGCCATGCCGCCCGTCGAAAGCTTGTCCTGCTTGTCGGCAACCAGCCCGAGCACGCCGGCATCGACCTCCTCGATAAAGGATACCCGCCGCGTTTTGCCGTTGCCGTCCGGCTCGCGCAGCCCGTCGGTGGAGCTGAGCAGCACCAATGCGTCGGCATCGATCAGGATGGCTACGAGCGCGGCCAACACATCGTTGTCGCCAAACTTGATCTCTTCGGTCGAGATGGCGTCGTTTTCGTTGATGATGGGAATGATGCGGTGGGCGATAAGATTCAGCAACGTGTTGCGGGCGTTGAGGTGGCGCTCGCGGTGCTTCAGGGCATCGTGGGTCAGCAGCACCTGCCCGATCTGGCATTTGTTATACCCGAAGAGGTGGTCGTACACGCTCATCAGCCGCATTTGGCCAACCGCTGCCGCCATCTGTAGGTCGGGAATGGCCGTCGGACGCGTCTTCATTCCGAGGGCGTCAAGCCCCGCGCCAATGGCACCGGACGTGACAAACGCCACTTCGCCGCCGTCGTTCTGGAGTTGCGCCAGCTCGCCGACCAGCAATTTGAGCCGGCGCGAGTCGGGCCGGCCGGTACTTTGCACCAGCACCTTGCTACCCGCCTTCACGACGATCCGCTTCGCGCTTTTCAGCGCAATCCTATGTTGCAGATTTTGTTTCATAGCCACTCGATAGTTCCTTAAACAGGGGGACGTGCTACCACATTATGGCCGTATTGTCGAGGGTGCGGCCATCATTCATGTTTCCATCCGGATCAAGTTTCGTTAGGGTGCGGCCATGAGAATTACCAGTGGAATACTGCGCAATCGCCGCTTCAACGTGCCGAAGCAGGAGGTGCGGCCGACGCAGGAGCGGGTGCGCGAGGCGATCTTTTCATCGCTCGGGGGTACGTGCGAGGGCTTGACGGTGCTGGATTTGTTTGCCGGCGCGGGTGGCCTTGGGCTTGAGGCGTGGAGCCGCGGCGCGGAATCGGTGGTGTTTGTGGAGCAGAATCCCCATGTATGGAAAAACCTGCAACAGAATGTCCAGGCACTGGATGGCGATCTGCTGGGTGCGGCAAAGTGCATCAAGGCCGATGCCATCCAATATCTGGGCAGGACGGGGGAGCGGTTCGATCTCATTCTGGCCGATCCGCCGTATGACCTGCCGGACGCCATGGTGCAAACGCTGGCGGGCATTGCGGAGCATTCGGTTTTGACACCGGACGGACTCCTGGTGTACGAGTTGCGCTCATCGGACGCATTCGAGGTTTCCAACGACTGGAAACTGCTTCGCGACAAGGTATACGGGGATACGCGCGTCCTGATTTTAAAGCTGAACGACAAGGATGCACCATGAATCAAGCGGCCATATGCGCGGGAACCTTCGATCCGATCACCATGGGGCACCTGGATGTGATCGAGCGTGCCTCGCGCATTTTTCCGCGCGTCGTGATCGGCGTGGCGACGAGTTCCGGAAAAAATCCATTGTTCAGCCTTGAGGAGCGGATCGAACTGGTTCGCCAGTCCACCGCGCACATCGAAGGCATCGAAGTCGACAGTTTCAACAACCTGCTGGTCGATTTCGCCGAGTCCAAAGGCGTGCAGGTGATTGTACGCGGGATGCGGGCCTTTTCCGATTTCGAGTACGAATTCCAGATGGCGCTGACCAACCGCAAGCTCAAACCCGAGATCGAGACGGTGTTCCTGATGCCGAAGCAGGACTACAGCTACGTCAGTTCCAGCAACGTCCGCGAAGTGGCCCGGCTTGGCGGCGACACCTCCATGTTCGTGCCGCCGCCCGTCCAACAGGCGCTCACGGCCCAGCTGGGAAAAGCGTCCGCCTAGAACGTCGCGGCCAGGCCAACGGCGCACCACGAAACGTCGCCGAGGCCCTCGCGCTCGACATCCGCCTGCGCCCAGCTGTGCGAAATCGATCCGACGAGATCAAGGCCGTGCATCAACGCAAGGCTCGCCCCGATGCCGATCTGGACGTTGTTGAGACCGTCGTGCGCAGCGGTGGAATAGCCAAAGTCGAAGGCCTGCAAAACATAGGGCTCAAGGGAGAGGCGCTCTTCCATGAATGTGATTCCGGTCTTGAATGTAACCTCAAGCAATCCTCCGTCCGCTTCGGTTGAATAGACGTAGTCGACGGACGGGACAATATAGGGAACATTATTCAGGGCAGCTCCCGCCGCGAGTTCGTTATCGTCCGTGTGGTCCTCAAGGAATTCCAACCGGGCATAGCCCAGCGAAAGATCCAGCGGGCCGACCGCAACGCCATATTCGATAAAGGCGTTCAGCTCCTTGTAGGATTCATCATCACCCACGGCATACCATATTCCGCCGGAAATCCCTTGCCACTCGATCACGCATTCGAGCGAGTAGATTCCGCCACGGGTCAGGTTATCCCGCCCGGCCGTGACATACTTGCTCTGCCATTGCGTGGCCAGCGCAACGATCGGTCGATTGGTCGGCACCATATCTTCCCGGTGAATGGCGTCATGGCTGCCACTGGCATTTTTTCCGTCGAACAGTGCCGCGGAGTGGGTTGGCCCCTCGCTTCCTGCCGTTAGTTCTGTTTTTTCATGTGCTTGGGAGCAAAAGACCATTCCAGCCGCCGCAATGGCGGAAACATACATGTTATTCATTTAAAAAATCTCCGTTGGGTAAATCGATTGTGTTCTGCCCTATGGCAGGAATCATGGGGGACTACACAATCATCATCGGAGGGGCGCGGGCCGGGGGTGCGGCCGCTCGACAGATTTTAAAGAATGGGGGGAAATCAATGCGGGTCGATTCCTTCGTGTAGGTGGGGGCAAGAACGATAGAGCTATCGCACGAGTCGACCTGAATCAAAAAAAGTTGGCAAAGGGCGCAGGCGTCTTTTGAACGAAGGGTCTGCATTGGCCGGGATTCCGAATGCGAGTCCGGTTGTCCGCCATGTCCGCAATACCCGCTGGTACGAGACGATTCCAAGCCATGCCCGGAAAACCCAAGATGCAAAAGTGGTAATAGAACCACCATCAGGAAGTACAACACCGCTAAACTGGTTTGTTTCGCTTTCAAGCGTGAGCAATACATCTGAATGTCGCGGGGCATTCAAGACCAAATTAGTGCTAAACGCCCTATCGACGGGATTGATGACGAACATTCGAGGGAAAACCCGGTTGATTTCCCGAAATGAAGCGTGTAGCTTTCCCGACTTGCCCAATTTAGGAGAGGTGTCTGAGTGGTTTAAGGAGCGCGCTTGGAAAGCGCTTGTACGCGTAAGTGTACCGGGGGTTCGAATCCCCCCCTCTCCGCCAGTTTTTGGGCTGAACATTTTACGCGAGCGTAGCTCAGTGGTAGAGCTCTACCTTGCCAAGGTAGATGTCGAGAGTTCGAATCTCTTCGCTCGCTCCATTTAAAGCCCGGCCTGCATGTGCAGGCCGGGCTTTTTTGTTTACGACTCGGAACGGATCATGGTGAGCAGCATCTTGAAGGGCTGGTCGGCGGCCTGCACATCGTGCGGAATGTTGGCAGGCATGATGATCATTTCGCCTTCCTTCACGGTTTGGAGCTCTCCGGCAATGATGAATGCGCCTTCGCCTTCGACCACTTGAACCACGGCATCGAACGGCGAGGTGTGCTCGCTCAACCCTTGCCCCTTGTCGAACGAGAACAGCGTGATGTTGCCCGTCGCTTTTTTAAGCAGGGTCTTGCTGACCACCGCGCCGTCGGCATAGGCGATCTCTTTTTTGAGGTTCAGGGGTTTTCCTTTTAAATCGTTCATGGGGATTCTCCTATCTTGCAAGTTGTACGGTTTTCAACAGTTCGCCATCGAGGCCGATGGTGACTTCTTCGATGACGAGGTCGGTGCGGCCGCTGGCTTTATAGGCCTGTTGGGTGATGGACGTCAACCCGCCGCAACAGGGCACCGACATGCGGACGACGATCACTTTCGGAATGTTGTTCTGCGCCATGATGGCAGCGAGTTTCTCGACATAGCCCTCGGTGCGATCGAGTTTGGGGCAGGCGACGACGAGCGAACGGCCGCGGACGAAGCGCCAGTGGACATCCGGCGAGGCGATCGGCGCGCAGGTGCTGAGCACCACGAGCTCCTTGCCATCGAAGAACGGGGCGGTTGGCGGAACGAGGTGCAGTTGGATGGGCCATTGCTCCAGATCCGATTTGATGACCTGTCCGCCGCCGGCCACCGAAGTCGTGGCGGTTTTCGGGGCCTCCTTTTTCTGCGCCGTGCGAACCTGCATGCCGGGGCAGCCGCCCATCGCCGACCGGGGAGCCGCGGCCTTTGCCTTTGCTTCATGGATTTCCGCCGCGCCGAGCATTTTTTTGACGGCCTCTTCGCCGCCGAGCTTGCGGACGTGTTCGATCGTTGCGGTTTCGTCGAAGGCTTCGGATTCGCGTTCGACGATTTGCAGTGCGCCGGTCGGGCAGGTGCCGACGCAGTCGCCGAAGCCGTCGCAAAATTGTTCCTTCACCATTTTCGCCTTGCCGTTGACGAGCTGAAGCGCGCCTTCGGCGCAGCCGACGATGCAGTCGCCGCATCCGTTGCAGAGGGCTTCGTTGATTTCGATAATCTTGCGTTTCATGTTGCGCTCCTTGTTCTGAATTATTGGACGCAGTATGCCATTAAACCAAAACGCGTTCCTTGACCGGAGTCAAGAAACGCATTTTTCCTGGATTTCCGAGGAATGGAAGAACGAATTGCTATTGGGCCTGCAACTGCCGAATCACCTCGTAGAGCCCATGGGGATCCATGTTGTTGTTTTCGGCGATCTCTTTGATGGAGGTCTCTGCGGCGGCCTCGATTCCGAGTCCTTTAAGGCCGTCGATGATGGACGGGACATCCAGACCGTACTCCGCGCAGACGCCCGCGAGCGCCTTGCGGCCAAAGCCCATCCCAGGACTTTCCGGCATGGATTTCACTTCCCCTTCCTTGGGCGGTTCGGGCTGGAAGATGCTGTAGACCTGTTGCGGGGTCATGCCGTTTGCCGTGGCGATTTCGGCCAGTGTAGCTTCGGGACTGACCGACTTCAGTTTTGCTTTTTCCAGCTTGTCCAGCGCGTCGTCCAGGTCTATGCCGGTGCGTTTGCAGAAGGATTGAAGCGGGGAGGTTTCGGCGTGTCCGTAGGGCGGCTCGCCATACTTGTTGGAAGCCTTCTCCTTGAGTGATTCCCCGAAGGTCTGGATTGCATTGACCGGCGGCAGGCTGAACAGGGTCATGACGGTGATGAAAAGCGTGATGGCCAGAGAAATATTGAAATCGACCGTGAACATCTTGAATTCCTTCGCCTTGTTCTTGAGGTAGGCCATGATCGGCTTCCAGTTCAGCACGGTATGGATGATGCCCGCGATGATGAAAAGGAATCCGAGATTGGTGTGCAGCGCGCCCCATTCCTCCTTGCCGAGTCCCCAGCAGTCCCAGTTGGCCCAGAAGGCCACCTTGCCCTGCGGGGTAATGTAGAGAATGATGCTGGTTATGGTCAGCAGGACGAACGACAGCAGGCTGGTGAGCGACGTAACTTTTCTAAGCGACATATATTGCCTTTCCCTTCAATGATGAAAAATCACCGGTGCCCGCCCGGTGACGATCCGTGTTTGCAATTAGAACACGGGCCGGGCTCCGTTCGTCACATTTTTTGAGCGGATCAGTCGTTTTTTGCACTGATGCGGGCGATGTCTGGTCAGAATTTCCCGTTGCCCTGCAGTACGGCAATTTCCTTGAGGACATCCGCCGTTGGGTCAATGGAGCGAATCTGCTGTATGACGCCCGGAATCTGGTTGCTCTGCCCGGATTCAAGGAGTTGCCGGGCCTGGTCGGCCAGTTCCTGAAGTTGTTTTTCCTTACGCTCGGCCTCTGTCACTGGTTTTGCGGCAGGTTTGGCTACTGCCTGTGCTACAGGCTTCGCAGGTGTAGGGGCGACCGTAGGAGTGGATGTCGGTGCAGCCGCAGGTTTTGGTGCTGGTGTTGGTGTTGGTGCCGCTTTTGCCGCGGGGGCCGGAGCGGTCGCGGGGGTGGGTTTCGGCGTAGTCTGGGCCGCGGGCTTCGGAGTGGGGGCAGGAGCTGGTTTGGCCGCCGGGGCGGGCGCCGCTTTTGCCGCAGGTGCTACCGGGGCGGGTGTTGGTGCCGCTTTGGCCACCGGCTTTTCGACCGGCACGGCGTAGAACGCCGGCATTTCCAGCGGGATTGTTGCTTCGATGCTGCGCTGGATATCGTCGGTTCCGGCAAACAGCCATATCTTTTCAATGTAGTGGGCCACGGCGCCGCAGCGCCGGGATTCGAAAAGAATGTTGCCGGTGCTGTTGTCTACCGCGTAGTAGGTGAACTCGCACGAGGCGTTCAGAAAGTCCGTATGGTTGAAAAACCGGTCTTTGCGGCTGAGGTTCGTTCCGAGTATGTCCAGCAACACATACAGGGTTACCTCTTCGCCCTTTGGCGCAATGATCACCCCGGCGTGCCGTAGTGTCATTTCCATGCAGGAAATAAAGTAGGCGGCATCGCGGTCGGTGTTGGCGGTTCCACTGTAGAAGGTCATGTCCGGGCGGTAGCGGAAATTTGTCCCGAAGGTCGCGGCTCGCCGAGTCTCGGCTGTTCGCGAGTTGAAGGCGCCGCTATAATCATCCGACGAATCCTGATAGCTAGCTGAAAGCCCGATATCCTGCAGACCGCCAAAGTTGGCGTTCCCGCTGCCGTAGGTGGTCGTGAATTCACTCACAATCCGGACGGTTTTACCCTTCAGCTCATGTACGTCCATTTGCTCAAGGGACTTGTAGGTGGACGCCGCGACCAGCCGTTGCTCTTCGTCGAAACGTTTGCCGCCGCCGTGGCTGGGCATCCCGCGGAAGGACGCGCACCCGCTTACCATGAACAACATACCGGAAACCAAGAAAACATGCTTAATCGACATTAATAATCTCCCTCGTGAAAAAAGCCGTACCTTTCCTTTGTTCAATGTGAACGTAAAGGAAAATTGCGGGGTTTGTTTTGGCCCCAATCCGCTATTGCGACCCGGGAAATGGAGCCATTGCTGATCAGACGGGCGTCGTTCCGCCTACTGGACACTCATCGTCCACGTCTTGTATCCACCGCTGAGATTGCGGCACCGGAATCCATTCTGTGACAGGATCCGGCAGGCGAGGTAGCCGCGCAGTCCTACTTGGCAGAAGACCAGCCATTCCGTCTCTTTGGAGAGCTGGCCAAGGTTGTCGCGCAGGTCGTCCACGGGAATATTAATCGCGCCGGGAATGGTTCCTAGGGAGACTTCCCGCGGCGTGCGCACGTCGAGCAGCTTTTGCCCGGCAGCGGGATGCTGTAGATCGTCCACGTGGCAGAGGGCGACGTCGCCGCGCAGGGCGTTGGACGCCACGAAGCCGGCATAGTTGACCGGATCCTTGGCCGAGCCATAGGGCGGAGCATAGCAGAGTTCCATATCCTCCAGATCGAAGACCGTCAGCCCGGCGCGTATCGCCACGGCGATCACATCGATGCGCTTGTCGATGCCGTCGGCGCCGACAGCCTGCGCTCCGAGGATTCTTCCCGTGTCTGGAACAAAGAGCAGCTTGAAGCTCAGTGGATGGGTGCCGGGATAGTAGGACGCGTGGCTCATGGGATGGACATAAATCTTTTCGTAGGGGAGTTCCAGGCGACGGGCGGCCTTCTCGCTCAGGCCGGTCATGCCGATGGCGAGGTCGAACACCTTGCAGATGGCGGTGCCTTGCGTCTGGTTGTAGACGGTGTCGCGGCCAAAAATATTCTCGGCCGCAATACGACCCTGGCGGTTGGCCGGACCAGCCAGCGGCACCAGCGCGGGAAGGCCGGTTACATAGTCGGCCACTTCCACGGCATCGCCGACGGCGAAGATGGCCGGATCGGAAGTGCACATATGCCCGTCGACCTTGATCCCGCCGGTTTTCCCCAACTCCAATCCCGCCTCGGCGGCCAGTTTGGTTTCCGGTTTTACGCCAATGGCAAGGATTGCCACATCGACCAGCAGCGGTTTTCCGTCGCTGAGTTCGATCTCCAGTTGTCCGTCCACTTCGGCAAACGCCGTGACGGAGGTTTTAAGGCGGAGGTCGATGCCATGCTTGATCAATTCCTGATGAAGGGGGGTGACCATTTCGGGATCGGCCGGAGCCATAACCTGCGGTGCCAATTCGATCAGGCAAACCTGCATTCCGCGCTCGACCAAGGCCTCGGCCATTTCAAGCCCGATATAGCCGCCGCCAATGATTGCGGTGGTTTTTGTGCCATCCAATCGCTGGATGATCGTGTCCATGTCCTGCAAGTTGCGAAGGGTCAGCACCTTCGGGCTTTCAATGCCAGGAATCGGCGGGCGCAGCGGCTCTGCACCGGGGCTGAGCACGACGGCATCGTAGGTCTCGCGGTATTCCTTGCCGTTCGCCAAATTCCGGGCCACCACTTCCTTTTTTTCGCGGTCGATGGCGATGATTTCGGTTTGGGTGCGGATATCGATCTTGAAGCGGCGGCGCATCATCTCCGGCGACGTGACCAGCAGTTTTTCGCGTTCGCCGATGACTCCGCCGATGTGGTAGGGCAGGCCGCAGTTGGCGAACGAAATATCAGGTCCACGCTCGAAGAGGATGATCTCCGCGGTTTCGTCGAGCCGCCGCGCCCGCGCCGCCGCGCTTGCGCCACCCGCGACGCCTCCAATGATGAGTAGCTTTTCAACCTTCATACATAACCTTTCCAGTCATATTCTATTAATACATAATTATAATCTAATGTAGTGTGCAAAAAAAAGGACGCTAGCCCTGAAAGTTCAAAAATTCGCGCAGATGCTTGTGCATGCAGTCGAATAGTTTAAGCAGGTCGCGGTTGTTCAGGTTGCAATACTTCTGCGTGCCCTCCTTGCGGATCTCCACCAGCTTCTGCTGGCAAAGGATTTTCAACTGCTGCGACATCATCGACTGGCTGCATCCCAGTTCTTCATAAAGCTGGGTGATGGTTTTTTCGCCCGAGGCCAGCACCTCGATCACCCCCAGTCGCACAGGGTGGGCCATGGCCTTCAAGACATTCGTTGCCACTTCGCGTTCGTCGCTGTTCATATCGCCTCCATGCGAAATTAAAATCATGGTATTTCCGTGTACAGTCTAGTCAAATCCGCATGATTTTATCGGCGGATGGGTTGAACTTTTCCCAGCGGGTTTCTTCGCGCTCCAGCAAAGAGCGGAACTTGGTCGGGGGATCGATGGAGATGTTCATTATCCTCCCGTCGGTCGGATGCGGGAAACGCAGGGACATCGCCGCCAGAAATAGCCCTTTGCCCTTCAACACTCGGCCCGCCGACCCATATTTCTGGTCGCCAACGACCGGGTGCCCGATCATCGCCATGTGGATGCGCAGCTGGTGCGTTCTTCCCGTGACGGGAAACAAATCCACCAACGTAAGCCGCCCGCTGCGCAGCGAGGGTATCGACCGGACGGGTTCGTACCGGCTCTGCGCCGACTGTCCATCGACCGGTTCGTCCACCTGGCCCGGCGAATGAAGTTCGCCCATCACCACTGCGCAATAGCGTTTATGGATGGCCCGCGCCTCGAACTGCTGGCCCAAGAATACCTGTGCGCCCGCGGTTTTGGCAACCAGCAGCAGGCCGCTGGTGGAATAGTCGAGCCGATGCACCGGTCGCGGCCAGTCCAGCGCATCGGGTAGCAGGGAGGGCGCAAGGCTGCCGGCCAACGCATTTTCGACCGTCTTGAATTTATTCCCGCTCACCTCGATGCCTGCCGGCTTGTTGATCACCGCCAGATATTCGTCTTCGAAAACCACCTCGAGCGGCAAACGATATACCTTTGGAACCTGTTGTTGCAGCTCCACCCGTTCCATCGCCTGACCCGTCTGCACCCAGTCGCCGCTTCCCGCTGGCGCGCCATCGATGAAAAACCCGCCCCGTTTGATCGTCTTGGCCATGGCCTTGCGCGAAGGGATCGTCGGGAACGCCGTGCGGGCATAGTCGGAAAACCTGATCCCGCTTATGCCTTCAGGAACGGTATGGGTTTCCTTGATGGCCGGGACGATTGAAAGCGCGTCCGGGTTCAAAATTGGCCCGTATTCAGCAAGACCAGCGTACAGGCTTCTTCGGAGGGAATGCCTTGATCGTTGAGTGCGCTTTTCAACGATGGATTTTCGGTGCCGGGATTGAAGATCACCCGCGCTGGATTCAGGGCGATGATGGCGTCGGCTAGTGGCGTCGAAAGCGCGGCGGAAACATACACGGTGAGCGTATCCACGTGTTTATCGATATCCGCCAGCGAAGCCACAACGGGCAGACCCTCGATTTCGGGAATGGCCGGGTGAACCGGAATCACCTCGTGCCCATGTTCCAGCAGCAGCTTGATCGCCTTGTTGGAATAGCGCTCCGGCTTCGGGCTTGCGCCCAGAACCGCCACGGTTTGTTTTGATCCAGCCATCGTGAAACCTCCTGTACCTCTACTACTTGTCCCACCATGGCAAACGTATCGTGACCACGCCACCCTTATCTTGTTGTTGCCGAGTGCCGTCGGAAATGGAACTCATTGGAGGAATGCATTAAAATATACCGTGGATGCCTCCCGCGAAGAAAAATATGTTTCCGAATTAAGGCAATCAAAATCGACGATAGTGATATTTTTTTGGAGATTGATTTGGGTCAGTCACTGAATGTAGGAGTTAACGGGTCTATGATTCTCGATACCGTGGCGCCTTAACAGTCACCAGTCTATGAAAACAACAATCGCTTCGATCCGATATGTCCCATTGCTAACTATTGCCGTTCTTACGGCGTTATGCGGTCAGCCAATAGTCAGTCGCGCTGCGCGCGGAAACACGTCAAGCCCGTCGATTACATCCGACCTGTATGGCGGCAATGTGCAAATGGCTGTTCAATCTGCGGTCACTTCCGGCGTGCCGCTGACTCTGCGGCCGGGCGAGGTGGCGCAAGTCACCGTGACTGGAATGTTCACCAGCCTCGCTTCGGCCATGGACTCCATGGCGGGATGGATTATTCCGGACAACGCCTCCGTCACCATTCACTTGGGATCGGGAACTGTAGTTTCAACTCAAAGCATAAATCTGCGACACACCTTTGGTGCCAACATTCGCATTCGCGGCGCCTCTCCTGCCGTGACTACGGCCTCGCTGGCGGAGGCGCCCGTAAGGCAGGCCGACGGCGGCTGGGCGGTGAAGCTGACTCTGGCCAAGGCGGCGGGGATCGGCGCGGCCGACTACATGATCGTGCGTGATCCCGTGGGCAACGATCTTTCATCGCTCTACGCGGGGGTATGGAAGATTTTGGACATCACCGGGAATATCGCCACACTCCGCAGCACGGTCGCCAGCGCCCGGCTGGCGCAAGCCTCAATGACCAATGCCAACGTGACCGTTTTAAAAACCGTCCTGTCTTTCACGGGCGCCAATGGAATCAATGTTGCGGGCAGCATCGGAGATTTGGATGCCGTCGCGGTGGTGGGCGACCAAACGGCCGGCGGCATCGGCATCATTTCGGGCCGCATGATTCAAGCTGGAACCGCGCAGGGGCGCATCCACCTCGGTTCAGCGGTGGGGGTTGTTGGATTCAACGTCGGCATCGCCGGTCAATACGGCTCCACGGTGGACGCACCGAAAGTTGCGGTTTCCGGCTGCACCGTCTATGGCCTTCTGGCGCAGCATGGCGGCACCATTTTCGCCAATGAAGGGATTGTCAGCGGCAACACGGGCAATGGCATCGCGGCGAGCAATAATGGCGACATCAGTTTTGAAAGTGGTTTGGCGGCCGGTAACGGCTTGAACGGCATCTACGCCTTTGCGGGCGGTTCGATTCTCGCCAAGAACGGGCGCGCACTTGCCAACGCCGGCAACGGCATACAATCGAGTTATGGCGGGGCAATCCGCCTGCACGGCACGGCCAAGGTCAGTTCGTCCAATTATAATGGCGGCGCGGGTTTTGCGGTTCATCAAGGCAATCTGTATTCCGAGGACACGGTGGCCTATTCCAACGATGGCGATGGCTATTTCAGCGATGGCGGTGCGATCACGGCCAATCGCGCGCGCGCGTCTGCGAATCGCGGCGATGGTTTTGAGGCCATTGACCACGGCAGTATTGAAGCGCAAAAGAGCCGAGCCGATGGCAACCGCCGCTCCTTTTCGGCTTCCGGATTGAGCTTCATCGACGCCAGTGGATCCTCCGCACAGTCGTTTTTCGCCGAAACTAAAGCGTTGATCTATGCCACAGACGCCGTCAGCGCGACGGCCGACACGGAATTGGTCGCCACACCTGGCTTTACATTGGATGCCAGCGGCCGCCGATTGGTGCTCGGAAACTAACTGATTGGCTCAAGCGGTCGCCTCCCGCGGTACAGGAGCTGGGAATTCTTCTTCCTAAAAATACAAATAGATAGAGCGCCGGATTAAATCAGCCACTCAGAAATATATTGCCCCGTTGGCGGGCGGCATGCATAAAGCGGCATGCTTTCCTTTTCAATTGCACCGATTCTGGATGGGCTGATCCATCTGGTTGCCTTCTTTCTGGAATGCTTTGCGTTCTACCTGCTGCTTCGCGTGATCTCCCGAAACCGCTTTGAACACGGGGTCTGGCGGACCATCGCGGTGGTGGCCCTGCTGGCGCTTGCCCGGATCTATTGCCTGCCGGCCATGCTTGGGCACCTTCCCGCCATGGACGGCAAGGCCGGGTGGGCGCTTCCGGGGGCGGTTCTTGCGGTACTGCTTTTCCCAGCCATCCGGCTGCTCCTCAAGACCGGATGGTTGGCAACGGCGATTGCCGCGGTGGCCATCGTTCCCTTGGTGCTTGCGACGAACCATTATGCAAGGGTGTTTTCAGCCGACATGATGCCGGACGGGCCAACCTTTGCGGAATATACCGGTCTGGCGAACAAGACCATCGCGGAAGCCCAAGCCAAGGATCTCAAGGCGAGCAATGTGGACGTGGCGACCATTGTGCGCGCCGGGCTCGATGCCGTTGCTTCGTTGACGGAAAAGCAGGAACTCGACGCGATGAAAACGGATTTTGCTCGCGGCATGGAACTTTTCGCCGAGCGCAAGGCGTGGATGGACAGTTTGACTCCGGAGGAACGGCAGGCCTACCGCGAGGAGATGTCCGCTTTCATGGCGGAGCAAGGGCTGGCCGAAGACCGCTATGCGTTGTCCGCCATCCAGCAGGTCAATCCAACCAACCTGGTTTTGCTGGTGTCCATGTTTGCCGAGCTCCAGGCCGACAACCCCCGCCGCGAAGAAAACATACGTTCCATTCCCGAATCGTTGGCGTCCATCGCCGGAAACCTAACGGGGTTTACGCCGAGCGACGCGGATATGGCCATGTTGCGCAGCATCACCGCACTGCTCTCGTCCGACGAAGGTGCCGCCGCCATCGCGCGGGCCCGGGCGGATTTGCAGGCGATAGCGGGGGAAAATGGCCTGGCTGGCGCCACGCTAGCCGCGCTCCTACAGGTGGAATCCGGGTTGCCCGTCAAGTTGCTGCTGGGCGACGGGCCGGTCGATGAACCGGTTCTTCCGGAAGCATCGCCTGTCTCGACAAATGTAGTGCCGTCCATCGTCGCTCCGGCGCAAACCGAAGAACTCCAGGTTGTTGAAGCATCGGCGCCCGCTCCCCAGACCGATCCGTTTGTGGTGGTTCCGTGCGATTTTGGAAGCGTGCGCATCCCCGACAACCTGTATGGGGAGGGCCGATGGACTGCGGCGGTGCAGGAACTGAAAATCAAGGGGTTCGGCGCACTGGGCCGCGAAATCGTTATCCTTTGCGAGGATGGAACCATGATCCGGAACAAGGATGCGTGGTCGGTCGACTATGCCGGAAACACCTATCGCTTTCGCGTGGACCATGTTGAAAAAAACAAAGTGATGCTCATCGCCGAAGGTCTCGATCCGATAAAACCCTAAAAACAAACCGGGGGGATTGCATTGGATCAGTTTTTGGCGAATTCGTGGACGAGGGAGCCGATCGACGCCCGGACATCTTCCAGCGTACCGACGGGAACGAACATTCGGTAGTTGTATTTTCCGCTGGCAACGCCCTTGTCGTCCTGGACGCGGAAGACGCAGTTCCACTTGACCACTTTTTCATTCTTGAAGTTGAACCGCCCGTAGCCCGCCTGCTTGTATTCCGGCGACGGCTGGTCGGGGGAAAATATGCCCATGGCGTGGCTGCCGTCTTCGGTGGCGAGGATGATCGGGCAGTTTTGCTCGCCCGGGCCTTCGTCCAACACTTCCAGCGTGCCGGATTCCGGCAGGACTTTCCAAAACCGGTTGAACTCGGGAGGCATGTATCCGGTCAGCGCTTCAAACTGGGCGTAGGTATGCATTTCGCCAGCGGGCACGGCATAGGTAACCTCGTATTCGATGACGTTGGGCAAAGCCTTGTGTCCGATGTGGACATGCTTCGCAACGAGATGCTCCGACAAGACGGTGGTATTGAGCGCCGGGCGGCCGGATGACTTTTCGCCGGGAGCGAGCCAGAAGGCCATCTGCGTGACCGTTCGCAGATCCGCCCCGTCGGCGCGGAAGCGAAGCAGCTTGCTGGTCGACGTTTCGCCGAGTCCGTCCTTCCGCGAACCGGCCTCCGTCGGGTTGTAGCGCTCGGCCCAGAACTCGCCGGATTCACCGCAGTTAAAGCTGGCGGCGGACTGGAGTTGCCGTCCGTGGTCGTGGCTGTCGATAAACTCCTTGCCGCCCCACGTCAGCGAGTGGATCGCGCCGGCCAGGCGGTCGGTGGTGGTGATGACAATCTCCGACGAGCCGGCTTTTCCCCGGATGACGCCATTGCCGCTCGGCGGCGGTTCATCCGCCAGGCTGCGGCAGCAAGCCAGCACGGCAAGTCCTACGATGAGATGGCGATAAGTGTTTTTTTGATGATGCATATGGTCCTGCTCCCGGTTGCCCGACGCACTTCGTATTTATTCCTCAGCATTCTTGGCCGTCTTCGACTGGTCTTCCGGTTCGGTCTGCCACCATTTCGATTCGTCGTAGGCCGGGTTCTTCGTCGGGAATTGCGCCCCGGTGTCTTTCCACCAGGCTTCAAGCGCGGTTTGTAGTTCCTTCACCCGTTCCGGCTGTGCGGCGGCGAGATCGTGCGTTTCGCAGGGATCCGCATCGAGGTTGTAGAGCTCCGTGCGCGAACCCACCACCAGCTTGCCAAAGGGAATGTTTTTATCGGGAGGGGTCTGGCCGGTTGCATCCAGGAAGTCTCCAAAGTAGTGGATCAGTTTCCAGCCGTCCTTGATCATGAAGCTGCACGGCGTCCGGCCATAGTTTACGGTATAGGTCGGGACATGCCAGTAAAGCGCGCGGGGCTTGAGCGTGCCGGAACGTGTCAGCAACGGGAGGATGCTCTCGCCATCGAGCTTGTGACCGGTGGGAATGGTGCCGCCAGCGATGGCGGCGAAGGTCGGATACCAATCCACGGTGTGCGTGGGAATGGCGCAGGTGGTTCCCGCGGGCACATGGCCCGGCCAGCGTACCACCAGTGGAACGCTGACGCCGCCGTCGTAGGGCGCACCTTTGGCCATCCGCTTCGGGGACATGTCGGCCACGCGGTTCATCCCGCCATTGTCGCTCGTGAAGATGACGACGGTATTGTCCGCGAGACCGAGTCCATCCAGCTTTGCCAGCACGCGACCGACACTCTCGTCGAGGTGCTCGATCATGGCGTAGTAGTCGGCGGTAGGGATTTCCTTGAACCAGCCCTTGGGAGTGCTGCTTTTTTTAAACCCTTTGGCCACGTATTGATCAACGAGCGCCTTGGGCGCTTCCAGCGGGGCGTGCGGCGAGAAATGCGCGACGTAGGCGAAAAACGGATGGTTCCTGTTCTGCTCGATGAAATCCAGCATGTCATCCGTGATGGCATTCACCGACTTGTCCGGCTCCACACCTTTCTTCGTTCGGCAGTCGCCCACATAGTCGAAGCCGTAGGCATCGAAGTAGCCGGGCCGGTTTTTCAGCCGTGCGGCGAAAGGGTTGTTGGCCACGTGCCATTTGCCGCTGATGCCGGTGGCGTACCCGGCATTCCGAAGCCTCATCGCCAGATCTCCCGTTTGCGGCGGAAGCTCGCTCCCCGGTGCCGGTACGAGCGGCGCGAACGCCGGCTCATTCTCGTTAAGTACCTTGTGGACGCCGGTCCGGGCACCCCACTGGCCGCTGAGCAACGCGGCGCGCGTAGGCGAACATTGCGGTTCGGCGTAGGCGTGCGTGAAGCGCATGCCCTGAGCCGCCAAGCGGTCGATGTTCGGCGTGGAAACGTCCTTGTTCCCTTGGCATCCAACGCCGTTCCAGCCGAGATCGTCCGCAAGGATAAAGATGATGTTCGGGCGGGGGGAAAGACCTGTCCCTTCCGCGTCCCGATGCAACAGGCACATGCCCGCTACAAGGGAGAGAAACCATGCCGATGCCCGTATCCTTGTCCTCAATTGGCAACCCCGTTGGTTATCTATATCGCATTAATTTTGGAAACAGGCTCACGGCTTGGCGCCGGACATTGCAATTTCGGAGAACCAGGTTTCGGTCTTGTTGCAATTATAGCCAACGAACCCGATCTGCTGCATGGGGCGGCGCAACGGAGCGGTAAGGGTCTGCCCGTTGATGTCCATGCAAACGGTTTGCGAATCGAGGTTGACGGTAACGGTGACATCGTATCCCGGCTTGCGGCTCAACCCGGCTTTCTGGCGGATGATATCCTTTTCCGATCCGCCGAATTGTCCGTACAGCACGATCATTTCTCCGGGGCCGGCGTAGATGCCGCATTTGACGAGGTCTTCGGGATTGCTTCCATCCCCGAAACAAATCAGCCCGTTCGAAGCGCCTGATTTTGCTGTTTTTACGTGGGTCTTGAAAACCAGCTCCCGCTGCCCTTTTAAGTTTTCCGGCAGCGGCTTAAGTGCATACCCCAGCGGATTGCCGACAAGCCGGTATCCATCGCCGCTTTTGGAGAGGTCTCCGCCCGAAACCGCGAATCCGGAATTTTCCGTCGGGTTTTTGATATCCGTCGGATCCTCTGGAACCTTGTACTGCTGCCGTAGGCGGTCCAGCTCCTTTTTCAGCTCCTGCACTTTGGACGCATATTCAGGATTGCCGTACAGGTTGTTCATTTCGGACGGATCCCGTTCGATGTCGTAGAATTCCCACTCTTCGTTGTTCGGCACATTTTTTCCGTAGAACCGGATCAGCTTGTAGCGCAGTCCCGTCACCCCTTCGTGGCGGCGTACGCTGTGGGTGCCGGGATATTCGTAGTAATGATAGTAAAGCGAAGTGCGCCAATCGTCGGGTGTCTTTCCCTTAAGCAACGGAACCAGGCTCTTCCCCTGCATGTCGTCGGGAATCGGTGCGCCAGCAAGGTCAAGGAAGGTTTCGGCAAAATCGACGTTTTGCGCAAGGTTCGTGTTGACCGATCCAGGCTTGATCTTGCCCGGCCACCGGGCCAGTAGCGGCGTGCGGAACGATTCTTCGTACATGAACCGCTTGTCGAACCACCCGTGCTCGCCCAGATAGAACCCCTGGTCGGAGGAATACATCACGATGGTGTTGTCGTCCAACCCCAGATCCTTGAGTGCCTGAAGCACGCGTCCCACGCTTTCATCCACCGACCAGACACAGCGGAGATAATCCTTCATGTACGTCTGGTATTTCCACTTCACCAGATCCCGTCCCTGCGGGTTGTGCTGCTTAAACCATTTGTTGCGCGCGGCGAACTGCCCACCAGGGACTTCATATTTCTCGCCGATCTTCAAGTCGCCGGCCATGGTCATGGTCTTGTCGATCGACATGTCCTGCTCATGCGCGGCCGTAGTGCGGGTGGCATAGTCATCAAACAGGTTGGCCGGTTCTGGAATTTCAACATCCTCGTACCGACCCATGTCCTGGACGTTCGGTATCCAGGTGCGATGCGGCGCCTTCTGGTGGATCATCAACATGAACGGTTTTTTCGGATCCCGCTTGTTCGTCAACCAGTCCAGCGCCTTGTCGGTGATGATGTCGGTGACATATCCGGTACTTTTGGTCTTCCCTTCCTCCGAAACAAACGCCGGATCATTGTATTCGCCCTGTCCCGGCAATACATCCCAATAATCGAAGCCCTGCATTTTCCCGTTCAGGTGGATCTTCCCGACCATCACGGTCTGGTAGCCGTTTTTCTGCAGGATTTTCTGGAACTGCTCCTGGTCGTGGTTGAAAGCATCCCGGTTGTCGAGCTTCCCGTTCATATGGCTGAACTTGCCGGTCAGCAGCGTGGCGCGGCTCGGCGCGCAGATTGAATTGGCGACATAGCAGCGGTCGAACCGCATGCCTTCGCGCGCCAGCCGGTCGATGTTCGGCGTCGGGTTCAACGCCTGCAGCCGCCCGCCGTATGCTCCGATGGCCTGGAACGCATGGTCGTCCGCAAAAATCCAGACGATATTGGGACGGGCAGGGGAAGCATCGGCCCCGGCCAAAACCCGCTCTGGCAGAACCATGCCTACCGCAAACAAAAGCAACCAACCCGCCGTCCATATCCGTATCTTCATCTCTGATCTCCTAATCTTTGGTGTGTTTTTACGACAACCCGCAGCAAACTCCATACACCACCGTCTTTAATTTTAAAAGGGCTTAGAACTCGAATCCGACCACGAGCGGCTTGTCCGAAGCAAAACCGGGAACTGAAAATTCCACGACATCGCCCGCTTCCATGCCCGGGACCGCGCCGGGACCCGTGAACGGGAATACGCGTCCTTCCGCTGGTTTCAGCACTTTGAATCCGGTCTGGACTTCCTTCCCGTTCACGCTGAACCGCACGGGCGTTTCGCCCGCCGGGACGTGCAGGCGCAGCGTCCAGTTGCGCTTGAAGTCCTTCGGAAGGAAGCCGCCTTCCGAAGGATCGATCCGCAACGTGGTTTTTCCTTTTTCCGTTTCCATGGCCACGCGCGTCCGGCTGAACCCTGCCTTGAGATAGCCGTTCGAAAGGCCGTCGTCCTCGTAGATTTCCCGCTGGGTTTTCCCGGCCTTCGGAACAAAGGCATCCACCGTCAGGCTGTCCCAAACCGGCGTGCCGGAAGACATGCGCAGCGGTGTTGTGAAGACCATGCCGCCTTCGCGCACATACATCGGCGTGTGCTCCAGATCGGAAACGACCGTGATCGTCTTCGGGCCTTCCAGCGTTTTGCCGGTCCAGGCGTCCTGCCAGCGCCCGGGCGGGAGCCAGAGCGAGCGGGTTTGGTGTGTCGTATCGCTGGTCTGGTCGGCCAGTCCCATGAACAGGTTGCACTCTCCGCCGCCCTTCTGGGCAAACTCCAGCTTGATCGGATAGGACTTCCCGGCTTCCAGCTTGATCCGGGCCTTGGTCAATCCGATCTCCTTGCGGGTTCTCAACACATCCTTGCGAGTGATCAGTTCGGTATCTCCGATCCACAGCTTGGAGCCGTCTTTGGACGACATCCCGAATTCGTATTCCGCGGTTTTTTCCACCGGCCCGATCATGCCGGTCCAGCGCACTGAAACCCCGGTCATGGGCAGTCCTTGCGGACGTTTTTTCCAGTCGTAGAATAACTTTTCGTCGGTGCGCACCAGCTTCGGTTCCCCGGCCAGTTTTTCATTGTCGAAATATTCCGCCCGCAAGCCCGGCTTCCCGTCCGGCGTCTTGAGTAGGGACGTCGGAATGGGGTCGAGCCCGCTGTAGCATTGGGGGGCAACCAGCAGATCCTCGCCGAAAAGATACTGGAGTCCGTCGGCGGCTTCCGGATATTGCGGCCACTGGGCGTCGCAACGCTGCAGGAGCGGGGTTCCGTCGTCGTAGGTGCGGCGGGCGGCGGTGTAGATGGTCGGCAGCAACTGGTAGCGCAAGCTGGTATATTCGCGGCAGATGTCCTCGGCCTCTTTGCCGTAGGCCCAGGGATAGTGCACCGTTTTCGGATAGCTATGCAGGCGGGGCAGCGGCGAAAAGACGCCGAACTGGAGCCAGCGCGTAAACAGTTCGGGTGTCGGCAGCAGGACGTGTCCGCCCAAGTCCTCGTTGATATATGGCATCATGCGGTCGATGCCGCTATCGACGCCGTTTTCGATGCCCGACCGCAGCTCCTCCCAGAACGCCAGCGTATCGCCCGTCCACCAGATCGGATAGCGGTGCGCCGCCGGGTGGCTTGGGGTAAGCCGCATCCCCGCCCAGATTCCATCCACGTTGGACATGATCAGCGGACGCCGGTCGGGACGGTTCTTGAGCGTCATGTCGTGGTAGACCACCATGCCCCAGAACTCGATGGTCAGCCCGTCCGGCGCCTTCAGGTGCTTGCCCCAGTTCTTGTCGTACCACCAGGCGTCGGCCCCGATGTCCAGCAGGCTATCGACGCCCGCCTGGCGATAGGCCAGCTCCTTCGGATCCAGCGGTCCGGGCGTCTGCGCTTCGGGATGGTCGTTGTACATGACCCGCACATTCTTCCCATGCGCACGGGCGAGATAGCGTTCCATGTCGGGGAACAGATTGGTGTTCACCCCGTAGCCGCTTGACGCCCCGACGCGCCAATCCGTATCGCACACCAGTACGTCCAGCGGAAATCCCTTTGCCCGGAATTCATCCATCAGATCCAGCGACTCCTGCTCCGAGTAGGGCCAGAAACGGCTGAACCACAGGCCGAATGCAAACAGCGGCGGCATCGGGACGGGGCCGGTCAGCTTCAGGAATTCCTGCCGGAACGCCGTATAATCGCTGCCCGCCGGAACAAAGAGATACAAATCCCGGGCCTGGTTCGCCGTATCCCACCCGGACGTTTCCTTGTTTTCAACACAGGTGGCCGGGGCGACGGCCGCACCCCAGGCGGGCGGAACCAGCCGGGGCATATCCGGCATCACCCAAACCTTGGACATGGCGGCGGGTGTCGGCAGAAAGTCCGCCTTCAAATCGTCCTTGGAAATGGTATGGAGCACTTCGCCCGCAGGATTGCGCAGCTGGATTCCTTCCAAGCCGCGGGTCCTCTCCGGAATTTCGATCTGATAGGCGGACGACGTCAGCAACACCTTGCCGTCCTTTTTTTCGACCTTCAGCGGAATGCCGGCCCAGTCGCGGTTCACCACGGTCAGCGTATTCCGGTCCTCGAAGCCCTCCGGCCCTTTTTGCTCGATGCGCACCAGCGTTGGCGATAGCGCCTGCACCCGCACATTGCCCACGATGGATTCGCCCGCGACTGCCGCCTGGGAACCGGCTATGAGCACAATACCAAGGAAGGGCAGGAGGTGAATAGTCCGCGAACGGCGCGAGGTGGTTGGCTTGGTCGTAAAACATTTCATTGGGTTTCCTTTCAAGTTGTAAACCGTGGTTCAGCCCCACAAGTTCGTCCTGGATTCAGACGAATGCGGGGAAATTGATACCGGGAAAAGCCGCCGGGACGCAAGGGCAATATCCCATGAACACCCTTATCGATTCGTCAAGCAACGTTTCGTCGCCGCCGAGCTGGACAGGCAGCGTCCTAAATGCGGCAAGCCTTGTACGGATCGCCAACGCAGACAGCATTAGCCGGGTTTTTTGTAGTGCCGTGGTGTTACGCCCGTCGCGTTCTTGAACGCCTTGGAGAAGGCGTCGGCGTTTTCATATCCAAGTTCTTCGGCGATTTCCTGCAACGTCCAGCTGGTATGCATCAACAGGGCCGTCGCCGCGTTGATCCTGAGTCGCGTGAGATATTTTTTGGGAGATTGATACGCACTCCCCTTGAACAGGTTGTAGAGCGTTCCCCGGCTTATGGTGAAGTGCCGGGCGATCTCCTCCACATCCTGGATTCCCTGGAACTGCTCTTCCATGTATTGCACAACGCGCAACAACCGGGGATCCGGCAGGGATCCTGGATCCTGGCGGCTGTTGGCAACCAGGCATTCCAGCAGAAACGTTGCAAACAGATCGCACAGGTCGGTGGTTTGTTCTTTCGGAGCATTTGCGACCAAATTGAAAAATGCCTTCGTTATTTCGATTATTTCCGCTCCGTTGCACAGGTGGAGCCCTATGCACGCTTTCGGAAACAGGCGCATCCATTGGGGGAGCACATCGGCAGAGAAATAGAAGACGAATATTTCCAGCGTACGGTCGTCTGTTTTGACAAAGTCGTATGGCTCGTCCGGCCACCGGACGGCAACAGTGCCCGGACGCAGCAACATGTCCTGCTTGCAATGCGTGAAATGGGCCTCGCCGACAACCGGTATTACGATCGAAGGACATTCGCAGACGACGTTGCGTATGTCCATTTGCGCTTCGCGCACCGCCCGGTAGGCCTTCGTCATCCTTGCGCCCGGCCTGGGAACGATCCCGATGTTTTCGCAATAACGGTCGATGTAATGGGCGTGTGCGGTTTTTTTCATGAATCAATGATCCCTATATTTACCGACCGGATAAATCCAGGCGACCAAAAGCTACGGGACATGTCTGTGGAATACCATGCCTCCTGCATATCAAAACCTCTAGCCGGTCGCCAAGATCCGATTTGCGCGAAGAG
This sequence comes from Kiritimatiellales bacterium, assembly GCA_021734345.1. GTDB lineage: Bacteria > Verrucomicrobiota > Kiritimatiellia > Kiritimatiellales > Pontiellaceae > Pontiella. The sequence goes on from JAIPJC010000005.1 coordinate 52,379, forward strand.
AAAGGGATTCTCCTAGGACGGCAAGGTTTGCCGGTTCGCCGGCCAGCCGCCCAGCAGATTACAAATGGTGAACAAATCATCATGTAATTGTACAAAAATGCTTTAATGTTGAACAGGACTGCCTTTGTCGTTTTTGCCCCCGGTGGTATAAATTTTTCGTTAAGGAAACTCCTGCGGATTTGCATGGGCGTTTATTGGAACACAAAACGAGGAAGAAAAATGAAGAAGAAAATCATGGGCGTATTGGCAGGTATCGGACTGTGCCTCTCGGCACAGGCGGCGGATTCGGCGTGGACGCTGGATGGCAACGGGAACTGGAATGTGAACGCGAACTGGGACGGGAACTATCCTGGAGCCGTCAGTCCGAGCACCACCAGTCCAGATACGGCGTATTTCACCAACTCGATCACGGCGGATCGCACGATCACGATCCCCAGCAGCTACAACATCGGCAGCATTGCATTCGGGAACACCAGCGCCAACGCCTATATAGTCGGTGCGCAGGCTCTCCGGGTTATCTACCTGAGCAACGGCGGCGTCATCCAAAGTCTTGCCGGAACAGGTATCCACAATGACCAGATCGGTTCAAAGCTTGCCCTCGTAGGCGATGGCGGCTCGTACACCTTCCGCAATGATTCCACCGTCGGAGGACTGCTGATCAACAAGGCGGTGAGCGGCTCTTCCACGGCTGGGAACACGACCACCCTCTATCTGGATGGTTCATCCACGGTTACCAGCATAGGCGGCCAGAACACGGCGGTCGGTGCGGCCATCGATGACGGCGGCAATGGAGGCAAACTGGCGGTGGTCAAGAACGGAAACGGTTTGTGGACTCTTTCCGGCAACAATACCTTTACCGGCGGCCTCGCCGTCAATGCCGGAACCATTCGCTATTTTGGTAACGGCTCAACCTGTCTGGGCGCGGGATCCGTCACGATCGCCGACGGGGTCACCTTCAACAAGGCCAACAACAGCACCGTGCTCGTCAATAACCAGATGATCGTAAACGGCAATTTCGAGTTCAAGGGCAACAGCGACAACAACGACTGGAGCGGAGCGATGGATCTCGCGGCCGGGACGCGGACGATCACGGCGAATGCGAACCTGACGGTTTCCGGCGGCATTTCCAACGGCGGCCTGACCAAGGCGGGTTCCGCGGTGCTGACCCTCTCTGGCGCGAACATCTACAGTGGCGGCACCACCGTTTCCGGCGGGACGTTGCTGATCAATGGCGACAACTCCGGCGCGACGGGCGCGGTGACGGTGGATGCCGGCGGAGTCCTGGGTGGAAGCGGCATCATCGGCGGCGCGGTGACGGTCAATGCGGACGGGACGCTCTCGGCCGGCAACAGCCCCGGCACGCTGGCTTTCAACGACAACCTGACGCTGTCCACAGGCTCGACCAACATCATGGAGATCTCCGACACGGCCTACGACATCCTGACGGGCGACGGTGCAAACGCACTGGTAGTGGCCGGTGAGACGGTCTTCGACTTCACCCTGTTCAGCGGCGGAGTCACCAACGGCTACTCCATCGCGTTGGCCGACATGTTCGTCAACTGGGCGTCGGTCGACCTGACTGGCGCAACCTATTCGGCCGCGGGCCTTGGCGCAGGACAGTCGCTTGACCTCACCGGCGGCAACCTGACCGTCATCCCGGAACCGGCCACGCTGGGCCTGGTGAGGCCTGGTGATCGCATTGGGCGCCGGGCTCGTGTGGGTTCGCCGCGTGTTCATGGTGTAGTGGTTTTTGTGTGCAGGTAAAAAACAAACGGGAGGAACGGAAATGAAAAAGATAGTCATGGCAGTAGCAATCGCGATGGGTTTGTCTCTCGCGGCACAGGCGGCCAGCGATAGCTGGAACGTGGATGCGGATGGCAGTTATACGAATACCGCCAATTGGCTCGGTGGAGTTGTCCCCGGCGTTGCCAACGGCACCACCACCTCGGACGAGGCGGCGTTTTCATACGCCCTCACGTCGAACTGCACCGTTACGTTGCCCAGCATCTATGCCATTGGCACCATTACCTTCGGCAACACCTCCACCAACGGCTACCTGCTTACCGGTTCAACGTTCCGCATCAATAACGGCGGCGTGATCCAAACCCTGGCCGGCACGGGCAACCACAACGACACCATTGCGTCGACCATCAACCTGCGGGGTCTGGGCAACAGCGTTATCACCATCCGCAACGATTCCGTCGGAAACACGGCCGGACTGGTGATTAGCGGTGCCATCAACTCCACGGTCCCTGCCGGAAAGACATTCACGCTTGTTCTGGACGGTGTCAGCACGGCAGCCGGCATTGGTGGAACCACAAGAAACAACACCATTTCCGGCGTTGTCGGCGACGATGCCGACGGCACGGTTGCCGTGGTCAAGAACGGGACGGGCCTTTGGACGCTGACCGGCAACAACGCCTTCGAAGGCGGCCTGACGGTCAATGCCGGAACCATCCGCTACTTCGGAGCCGGCAACACGTGCTTCGGGCGGGGAACCGTTACCATCAACGATGGCGTCACCTTCAGCAAGGCCAACAGCAGCGTAGTGGTCGTAACCAACCAGATGGTGGTGAACGGCGATTTCACCTTCGCAAACAACAATACCGGCAACGATTGGGCCGGGGCAATGGATTTTGCCGGCGGCGACCGCAAGATTACCGCAAACGCGAACCTGACCATTTCCGGCGCCATCACCAACGCGGAACGCCTGACCAAGGCCGGGTCGGCCATCCTGACGCTTTCCGGGGCGAACACGTTCACCCAGCTTTTGGTGTCCGCAGGCACTGTTATCGCGGCTGGCGATGGAGTGCTGGGCACCGGACGGGTTTCGCTGATCAACAGCGGATCGCTGGTGCTTACCAATGGCGTGTTGAACGACTATATTGCCGACACGGCGGATCTGGCGATGGCGACCAATTCCACTGTCACCCTAGCGCTGGACTTTTCCGGCACCGACACCGTACACAGCATTTCGCTGGACAGCGGGGCCACCACGCTCCCGGCCGGAACCTACGGCGCGGCGGATCTCACCGGACTGGGCACGGCAACCTACACGGGCACCGGTTTCCTGACGGCGACTTCGGGCGGCAGTGGATACGATACGTGGGCGGGTAGCTGGGGCTTGTCTCTGGGCGCTCCGACCGACGACTACGACAACGACGGCCTGCTCAACATCTACGAGTATGGGCTCGGTGGCGACCCGACCAATGGAAACAGCCAAGGGAATGCTCCGGTATTCGGTACGCAGACCCTCGGCGGAACCAACTACTTCGGCTACATCTATCCGCAGTTGAAGGATACGAATAGCGGCATCAGCTACACGCTGGCGCTCACCTCCGATCTTGTAAACGGGCCTTGGACGACCAATTCGGGGTACATCGTATACGGAACGAACGTGATGGGTTCCGGTGATTTCGACTACGTCACCAACGTTACCACCACGGTGGCAGGCCAGAAATTCATCCGGCTGATCATCGAATAGGCGGAAGCTGAACAATGTGGGTCATGCAGGCCGGGCAATCCATGCCCGGCCTGTTTTTATGTGGATCGGTTAAATTACAATGATCTAGTTCTTAAAAACTGAGGAACTTGATGCTCGGATCTTGCTAGCGGCGTTTCGCTATCGCTCGACGTTACGGGTCGAAGACCGCAGATCCCTTTTCCTTTGTTGCAAGATTCTTGATGGGACGGCTTTTTGATGCAATCGTGCCTTCGGTTTTTTCGAGTCTAGTGGGCTCCAGCCGGGAGCCTTAAAACAAGGATGCTTTTTATGGGAACGAAACATGTGATCACGCTGTCGGCCTGGGTTTTTTTTGGAGCCGCGTTGGTTAGCGCGGCAGATTCGACCAACGTTGCGCCGCGGTTTGTCCCTCCGCTGGACACGCCCCGCAACCGGCTGTTTAATGACGGCTGGCTTTTTCAGCGCGGTGATGCGGACGGCGCGGAGGTTGTGACGTTTGATGATGCGAGCTGGCGTCCGTTGTGTCTTCCGCACGACTGGAGCGTTGAGCCGATCCCTTCTACTGCATCGGCCTTGCCGGTACTGGAGCCGGTTCCGGGCGAGTGGCGTTATACGGTCGGCGACTCCGACGAGTATGCCGACATCGGGTTTGATGACTCCGGATGGCAGAAGATCACGCTACCTTTGCAGATACCGGGAACCCGGCCCAAAACCTACTACTGGTTCCGCCGGGAGTTTCTGGTTCCGCCGGAGCTGGCCGGTCAAGACGTGATTTTCAATCTCGGGTGCATTGACGATTGCGACGAGTTTTACGTCAACGGCGAAAAGATCGGCGATACCGGCGTGATGCCGAAGAATCAGCCGCAAGGGAACTGCATGCCGGCCTTCACGGAAACCCGAAAATATACCGTTTCGGCGCGGTTACTGAAACCCGGCAAGAACCTGCTCGCTGTTTGCGTCTACAACAACAAGGGCGCGGGCGGGTTTATTGCTTCGAAGGGCAGGGAGGCTGATTCTGTCGAAGTCGTCGGCCCCTTCAACCGCAAGGCGATCGGTGGAACGCGCAGCGGGTATACGGTTGGCGGAACGGGCTGGTACCGCAAGCATTTCAAGGTCGATGCCGCCGACGCGGGCCGGCATTTCGAAATTTGTTTTGGCGGCGTTTATATGAACAGCGATGTCTGGATCAACGGGGAGCACCTCGGATTCCTTCCCTACGGCTACACCAGTTTCTATTATGATCTCACCCCGCACATCAAACCCGGCGCGGAGAATGTCATCGCCGTCCGCGTGCGCAATGAAGGGGTCACCAGCCGCTGGTATCCCGGCAGCGGAATTTACCGCAACGTCTGGCTGACGAAGACCGATCCCGCCCACGTCCGCCGCTGGGGTGTGCAGATCCTGACGCCGGAAGCCGATGAGAAGAAAGCCGACGTCATTCTGAACACGATGATCGACGGGAACTTCAAAACCGGCGAACTGCGGATTCAACTGATCGACGAACAAGGTAAAACCGTTTCCGAAGGAAGCACAAAAGTGACTGCCGAAACGACTCCGCTCACGTTGACGGTGCAGAATCCAAAGCTCTGGTCGGTGGACCATCCGTATCTTTATACGGCGAAGGTGCAGCTGGTTCGCGGCAAAGACGTGATCGACGAAGTTGAAGAAACGTTCGGCATTCGCACGATTGCCTATTCGGTCGAGAAGGGCTTTCAGCTGAACGGCAAGACGATCAACATGTGGGGCGGCTGCGTCCACCATGACAACGGACTGCTGGGTTCGGCGGCCTTTGACCGCGCCGAATACCGCAAGCTGGAGATCATGAAGCAGAACGGCTACAACGCGGTGCGTGGATCGCACAACCCGATGAGCGACGCGTTCTACGACGCCTGCGATCGGCTCGGCCTGCTGGTGATGGACGAGGTGTTCGACATGTGGGATGTGCAGAAGACCCCGCAGGATTACGGCGGCGAAACGTTTAAAAAATGGAACGCCCTCGACATCGAATTGTGGTTAAGGCGGACGCGGAACCATCCGAGCATTGTCATCCGGAGTCTCGGCAACGAAATCGGGAACCGCGAGAAAAGCGAGGACGGCCTGTACAACATTTTGGCGGGCCTGAAAACGGAAGTCGAAAAATGGGATCCGACCCGTCCCGTAACCGGGGGAACGGCGCAGGCCTTTGACCAGCACAAGTATCTCGGCCTTTACGACGTCAAAGGCTACAACTACCGGGAAGACAAGATTGATGCGAATTACAAAATCCATCCCGAATGGATTGTCATCTGCACAGAATCCATGCCCAGCGGAAACGCCCAGCTGAACACCTGGAACTTCGTCAATGACCGCCCGTGGGTCACCGGCTCGTTTGTCTGGAGTGCGTTCGAATACATCGGCGAAAGCTGGTCCGGACAGGTGATGCTCAACGGCGAAGAAGCCGGATGGCCGTCCTACGCCGCCGCCTGCGGACTGATTGATATTACCGGCATTCCCAAAGGCGGGCAGCTTTTCCGCAACGTCATCAACGGTGCCAGCGATATGGAAATTCTGGTGCTTGAACCGCCGCCCGCCGGACGTTCCTATCAGAACAAGCCCT